>USSP01000222.1 GCA_900557385.1 uncultured Lachnospiraceae bacterium | reverse complement strand
ACTTTTAGAGGAAGTAAAAGAGGCAGCAAAATAAAGATTGAAGAAAGATTGGAGTGAGCTTATGCAGACAAGACAGAAAACAGCAAAAAAAGGTGGAAGATACAGGCAGTCCTCCTATCATCTGATGCTGCTGCCGGGAATGATTTTCTTACTGATTTTTCATATTGTTCCCCTTGGTGGACTGGTGATGGCGTTTCAGAACTTTATACCCAGCAAAGGACTGTTCCACTCAAAATTTGTAGGATTGCAGAACTTTCAGCGCCTGTTTAAGCTCCCCACCTTCTGGACTGTATTGAACAACACCATTATTATTTCCATTTGTAAGTTGGTTTTGGTGACGTTGGCAGCGATTGTCTTTGCAATATTATTAAATGAATGTCACAACGTGAAGTACAAAAAACTGATTCAGACCACCGTATATCTGCCACACTTTTTATCCTGGGTTATCCTGGCAGTGATGTTTAGTAACCTCTTTTCCTACACTGGTATCATCAATCAGATTGCGGGATTCTTTGGAAAGGAACCGACAATGTATATGATCAGCAATCAATGGTTCCGCAAAATTCTGATTGGCAGTGAGGTGTGGAAGGAATTTGGTTACAGCGCCATTGTCTATGTGGCAGCGATGGTAGGAATCGACCCCACACTTTACGAGGCAGCCAGCATGGATGGGGCAGGACGGCTGAAAAGAATCTGGCATATTACACTGCCGGGCATCCTGCCTACCATCGTGCTGATGGCAACGCTGAATATGGGAAAAATCTTAAGCAGTGGCTTTGACCAGGTATTTAATCTGTATTCTCCCCTTGTATACAAAACCGGTGATATTATCGACACCTATGTATACCGTATGGGACTTGTGGACTTGCAGTACAGTAACGGAACCGCAGTGGGACTGTTTAAATCTATCATCAGCTTTGTCCTTCTGGTGGTAACTTACAAGCTGGCAGATAAATATGCCGGATACCGGGTATTCTAGGAAGGAGGAGATGGCTGTGAAGAAAAAAATAAAACTTTCGGATGTGGCAATCAATCTGATACTGGGATTTTGCGGACTGATCTGTCTGATACCTATCCTCAATACCGTGGCGATTTCCTTTAGTGACAGAACCAGTGCAGCGTTAGGGCTGGTAAGGCTCTGGCCGGTGAATTTCACACTGGCATCCTACCAGAATATGCTGGAGGAAACCCAGTTCTGGACTTCCTTCCTGGTATCTGTAAAGCGGGTGGTGATTGGCGTATCCCTGAATATGCTTTTGTCCATACTGATGGCATATCCCCTGTCAAAGTCGGAATCTGTGTTTTATAAAAAGAAATATTACATGTGGATTGTTGTGTTTACCATGATGTTTAATGGTGGACTGGTTCCCACCTTTATGGTAGTCAGCAAGCTGCACATGATGGACACGTTCTGGGCGCTGGTACTTCCCGGTGCAGTTCCCGTGTTCAATGTGATTATCCTGATGAACTTTTTTAAGGCAATTCCCCAATCCCTGGAGGAATCTGCTTATGTGGATGGCGCAGGTGCCTGGACGATTCTGTTTAAGATTTACCTTCCGCTCTCCAAGGCATCCCTGGCAACGATTGGACTTTTTGCAGTGGTTACCCACTGGAACTCCTATTTCGATGGAAAAATTTATATCAATTCCCTGACGAAACTGCCGTTACAGACTTACATACAATCTCTTGCAACTTCCATTAACACTGATATGATGGCATCCATGACAGCGGAAGAAATTCAGGAGATGCTGGAGGTTTCCAGCCTGACATTCAATTCGGCAAAAGTAGTCGTTTCCATGATTCCTATTTTGTTGATTTATCCTTTCCTGCAGAAATATTTCGTGACAGGAATGGTGGTAGGAGCGGTGAAGGAGTAAATAGTATGCGGTTACATGTTTTGGGGAGCTGTTCGGGGACAGAACCTTTCCTCGGCAGACATCATACCAGCCTTGTGCTGGAGAGCGAAACCAGCCTGTATTTTCTGGATGCAGGAGAGTGCTGTTCTTACACGGCGTACCTGAAAGGACTGGATTTGCTGAAAACAAAGGCAATTTTTCTTTCCCACTGCCACATGGATCATGTGGGTGGACTGGGAAATCTGCTGTGGACGATACGAAAACTCTCCGTGGTGGAGAAAAGACAGCCGGATGCAGAAGAAATCCTGATTTATACGCCACAAATGGAATCCTACGAGGGAATTCATCAGACCTTGCAGTATACAGAAGATAATTTCCAGTGTGCTTACGGGCACAAACCGGTGGAAATCCGGGATGGAATCCTGTATCACGGTGAGAATGAGCGGATTCGGGTGGAGGCAGTACATAATCACCATTTACTCCACACAGAGGGGACACCGTGGCGCTCCTTCTCCTTTCGTATCACCTGGGGAGAAAAAGTAATATTTTATTCTGGAGATACCCAGTTGGAGGATTTAGCAGAAACCGTTCCTTCAAAATGTGACCTCCTGCTGATGGAAACAGGGCATCATCAGGTTAGGCAGGTCTGCGAATACCTGAAAAGCACGGAAAAAGAAATCGACAGGCTGGTTTTTGTGCATCACGGACTGAAGGTGCTGCATGACCCGGAAGGAGCACGCCGCGAGGTGGCAGAGTTCTGGGGAGAACAGGGCATGATTACAGAGGACGGGGATGTGATAGAACTATAATCCTATAACAATAGGAAGAAAAGGTTAGCGATGGCTGGCTTTTTCTTCCTTTTTGTCTGTCAGACGGTGTTTTTAAAATCTTAAAAATATCTTTAAAGAAATAAATTTGTATAATCATGAAAATCATGGTAATATGGAATAAGCTATAAAGAAAATAAGATAGGGGGGTTTCTTTACACATGAGAACCTACTTAGTAACCGGTGGCGCCGGATTTATCGGCTCCAACTATATTCACTACATGTTTAAAAAATATGACAACGAAATCCGTATCATTAATGTAGATGCGCTCACTTACGCCGGTAATCTGGAAAACTTAAAAGACATCGAGAGTCGTGACAATTATACCTTTGTAAAAGCAAATATCTGCGACAAAGAAGCGATTTCCAAAATTTTTGCAGAGAATGATATTGATCGTGTGGTTCATTTCGCAGCAGAAAGCCATGTTGACCGCAGCATCCGCCATCCAGAGGTGTTCGTACAGACCAACGTACTGGGAACTGCCGTGATGTTAAACTGTGCAAAGGCTGCCTGGGAGCTGCCGGATGGCACTTTCAAAGAGGGGAAAAAGTTCCTGCATGTTTCCACCGACGAGGTTTATGGTTCTCTGCCGGATGATGACAATGCCTTTTTCTATGAGACCACACCCTACGATCCCCACAGTCCGTACTCTGCAAGTAAGGCAAGCTCGGACATGCTGGTAAAGGCATACATGGATACTTATAAATTCCCTGCCAATATTACCAACTGCTCCAATAACTACGGACCTTATCAGTTCCCCGAGAAGCTGATTCCCCTGATCATCAACAATGCGTTACAGGGCAAAAAACTTCCTGTATATATAGGTATACACACATTCTACGATTTCAAAAACAAAAGAAATCTGATATATGATTGGCGGTCACCTATTTCGGGTATGTTTTATGACTATGAGTCAGGTGAGGCCACTTATTCTTCTCCGTCAGGTGAAGTGCATGGAGAGATTTCACTCAAGCGTCAGTACCGCATTCGCAAAGGTAAGATGGAATATATGATTGAAAGTTCCGTCACTGTTCATGATGATATCCTGCAAAAAAT
>USSP01000221.1 GCA_900557385.1 uncultured Lachnospiraceae bacterium | reverse complement strand
TGGACGGTGCCCTGGATCCTTTTATCACCGCATATTTGAAATGGAAGAGTCTTGGCAGGAAAGAAGTACAGGAATAAATACAGAAATAAATACAAAGAAGTAAAAAAGAGGCGTCTGTGGGAAACCACAGGCGCCTCTTTTAATCCGGCAGTTATTCTACAATGTCGTTATTGTGTTCCATTAAGTCCAGGAAAAAGTTTGCCATCGTTGCATTCACATAGGGTGTGATCCATAACAGACCGATACCCAGGGACAGAATCCCCAGCAGAAACAGAGGAATAAAGCTGACCTCGATATAAAACAGCCGTCCCATATTACCTTTCATCAGCCGGATACCGTATAACAGGATGTCCTTTGCGGAGTAATCCGGGAAATCCAATAACAGGTAAAAGACCTGGGAAAACAGCAAATCAATAAGAATGACGGCAACAGAGCCTACCGTAAAGGCAATGCAGAAAGGAAGGAAATAATCAAAGTTCCATGCATACTGAAAGGACATGGAAGGAGAAATATTTACCGTCATCAGCTTGCCCATAAAATACGTATAAGGAGCAGTACACAGATTGGTTAAAACCGTAATCACCGTCAGAACGATCAGTGATTTATCCATCTGCTTCCGGAAACCGTAAAAAATGTCTGAGATGGAAATCATCTGTCCGCAGGCAAGCTTCAGGAACAGATACGCCTGTCCCACACTGAACAGCCCCAGCAAAATAGCAGTCAGAATGGTGACGGCATAATAGACCACCGTACCAAATGTAGTGGAGGTATCCAGCAGGGAGGTAACGATATCGGTAGCAATCAGCTGCAGAATCTCTGCCAGCATCATTGCCCAGATGACGGTTCCGTAATGCCCCAGAAGCTGTCCTCTTGCCAGTGCCTTTAATTCCGAAGAAGATTTATGGGAACTCATAACATTTCTCCTCCTTCCGGATCAAAAGACGAATCAAAAGGAACACCGTAGAGCTGTTCATACATTTGCTCAAACTGATTCAAAAATTGCTCATTATGCATCAGGGTATTGATACTGTAAATGGACAGTGCCACATTTAAGACAATGGCAATCAGGGAAATAATTACGGCATTACGTGCCTTTTTTGTCATTTTTTTGTTATAGCCCTTGGAAAGAAGAGCGAGGATTGCGGCGATGGCTGCCAGAATCGTGGGGAAAAGCGTAATTCTGCAGGTGAGAAGTGCGATAATTCCCATGATCATGGCTGCATGGGCAAAACCCTCCCCATCCGCACCATAACGCTGCTGCTGACTATAGGCGGGATTTGGCTGCCCGTATCCATAGTCATTGGGATTGTTTGTATTGTAGTCCATAATGACTCCTTTGCATGTATTGTAAATATAAACCCTATGATAACATGAACCCGTGGGCTTTTCAAATAAAGGATTTCTAAAAAAGCGGAATCAGCTTGAAAAGAATCCAACAAATTTAGTATAATCAGAAAAGCAAGATAACAC
This sequence comes from uncultured Lachnospiraceae bacterium, assembly GCA_900557385.1. Classification (GTDB taxonomy): domain Bacteria; phylum Bacillota; class Clostridia; order Lachnospirales; family Lachnospiraceae; genus UMGS2037. The sequence goes on along the minus strand of USSP01000221.1, from coordinate 2,281 downwards.
CACAGGAGTTTTGGAAATGGACATTATTTTAAAAATCAAAGAAGAATTAAAGGTAGAAAAATGGCAGGTAGAGGCCGCCGTCAAACTCATTGACGAAGGCAATACCATTCCTTTCATCTCCCGTTACCGTAAGGAGGTGACCGGCTCTCTGAATGATGAACAGCTGCGTAATCTGGACGAGCGCCTGAAATATCTGCGCGGACTGGAAGAGAAAAAGGAACAGGTGATCGGCAGCATTGAAGAACAGGGAATGCTTACCGAGGAACTGAAAGCAAAGATTCTGGCAGCAGAGACCATGGTTGTGGTAGAGGATTTATATCGTCCTTACCGCCCCAAGAGAAAGACCCGGGCCAGCATTGCGAAGGAAAAAGGACTGGAAGGACTGGCAAACTTTATTCTGGAGCAGAAAACCACGGTGCCTGTTTTGCAGGAAGCTGCTAATTATGTAAACCCTGAAAAAGAAGTGGCGACCCCGGAGGAAGCTTTGGCAGGTGCGAAGGATATCCTGGCAGAGAGCATTTCCGATGAAGCAGACTACCGTATGTATATTCGTAATCTCACCATGGAGGAGGGAACCATCACCAGCACTGCAAAGGATGAGAAGACCGAAAGTGTCTATGAGATGTACTATCAGTATGAGGAGCCTGTGAAAAAAGTTGCAGGACACCGTGTACTGGCGTTAAACCGTGGAGAGGCAGAAAAAATTCTCACCGTGAAGATCGTGGCACCGGTGGAGCAGATTCTCCGTTATCTGGAGAAAAAGACCATTCACACGGACAATGAATTTACCACCCCCATTTTGAAGGAAGTGGTGGAAGACAGCTATGAACGACTGATTGCACCGGCCATCGAAAGGGAAATCCGCAACGATCTGACCGAAAAAGCAGAGGACGGAGCCATCGCTGTCTTTGGTAAGAACCTGGAGCAGCTCCTGTTACAGCCTCCCATCGCAGGAAAAGTAGTATTGGGCTGGGATCCCGCCTTTCGTACCGGCTGTAAGCTAGCCGTAGTGGACGAGACCGGAAAGGTGCTGGACACCAAGGTGATTTATCCCACTGCACCCCAGAACAAAGTGGCAGAAGCCAAGGCAGAATTAAAGAAACTCATCAAAAAATACAACGTATCTTTAATTTCTGTAGGAAACGGAACTGCATCCAGAGAGTCGGAACAGGTCATTGTAGAACTGTTAAAGGAACTGGATACACCGGTACAATATGTGATCGTCAGTGAGGCAGGAGCCTCTGTTTATTCAGCAAGTAAACTGGCAACGGAAGAATTCCCCAATTTTGATGTAGGCCAGAGAAGTGCGGCATCCATTGCCAGACGACTTCAGGATCCCCTTGCCGAATTGGTAAAAATCGATCCCAAATCCATCGGTGTAGGACAGTATCAGCATGATATGAACCAGAAGAAACTGGGCGAGGCTTTGAATGGTGTCGTGGAAGACAGCGTGAATAAAGTCGGTGTGGACTTGAATACGGCATCAGCCCCCTTACTTTCCTATATTTCCGGTGTGAGCAAGACCATTGCGAAAAATATCGTGGAATACCGGGAGGCAAACGGCAGATTCACCAACCGTAAGCAGCTTCTCAAGGTGCCGAAGCTGGGACCGAAAGCCTATGAGCAGTGTGCAGGTTTCATGCGCATTTTGGACGGAGACAATCCGCTGGATGCCACCAGTGTACATCCGGAATCTTATGAGGCAGCCATGAAACTTCTGGACAAGATGGGACTGACCATGGAGGATGTGCGCAAGGCACAGAAAGAAGCGGCTGCCAATAAGGGAAAAGCCACACCGGCAGCAACTCCTGCCAAACCGAAGAAAGAGAAGAAACCACAGGTAGTGATCCGGGATACCCACTCTGCAATGGGAAAGGCACTGGCGGCAGCACTGGCAGGCTCCGGAAGTGTGGGGATGACAGAGGCACAGCCGGAAAAACAGTCCCCTGTTAAGGGAGGAAATGCTTCCGCCCAGATCGGACGCCTGGAGAGTCGTATTCCTGACAAAAAGAAAATGGCTGCAGAACTGGGAATCGGGGAGATTACACTGACAGATATTCTGAAAGAACTGGAAAAACCGGCGAGAGATCCCCGTGACGATATGCCGAAACCCATTTTACGCAGTGATGTGATGGATCTGAAGGATTTGAAGCCCGGCATGATTTTAAAGGGAACAGTCCGCAATGTCATTGATTTCGGTGTGTTTGTAGACATCGGTGTGCATCAGGATGGTCTGGTTCACATTTCCCAGATTACAGACCGCTATATCAAGCATCCCTTA
>USSP01000220.1 GCA_900557385.1 uncultured Lachnospiraceae bacterium | reverse complement strand
TAGGTTGTCTTTCACTTTTCGTCCAAAGGAGGGAAAAGCGTTTGGCAGATCTGTCACGAAAAACAGGTTCATTGCTCCGCCGCCGTTTGGCATATCCTGCCAGACTGCCATACCCAGTCGGTCGCAGTGGTAATAAAACCGTTCTTCTTCTATTTTGATATGCTTGCGAATGGTGTTAAATCCCAACGCTTTCAATTTTTGTATATCAAAAAGCAGTGCCGCATCAGAGGGTGCTGTAAGCAATCCATCCGGCCAGTACCCCTGGTCCAATACCCCGTTAAAGAAAAAGGGCTTGTCATTTAAGGTAAAGCGCCAGATTCCGTCTTTATCCTTTTCCCGCCCGAACTGGCGCAGGGCAAAGTAAGAAGCCACCCGGTCTTTTCCATAAGAGATTTCCACATTGTAGAGGTTTGGAGTATCGGTTGTCCACAGGTGGAGATGTTCCTTAGGCATAACAGTTTCTGCGGTGAGAGAACCGGTGGAAGTCTGGGAAAGCCTGCATTGCGCAATAGGCTGCCCCTGATAGGAAATCCGGCAGCTTCCCGGGGCATTCCGGTTCTCTCCCTCCAGCCTGTCAGTTCGGTTCACGGTCATCTCCAGCTGCACCTGTCCGGTATGAATGTCCGACCGGATATGAACATTCTCAATAAATTCCTCCGGCACCGCCTCCATCCACACGGTTTTCCAGATACCGCTCTGGGGTGTATAAAAAATTGACGCCATATGACCCTTACGCACCAGCTTTTGTTTCCCTCTGGCGTGGGGTGACTGCTCTGTGGCATCCGTCACCGCAAGCGTAAGTTCGTGACATAGCTGCCCCGGATTTTTTCCTAAAATATCAGTAAGTTCCATAGTAAAAGGAAGATAGCCTCCTGTGTGACTGCCCAGATACTGCCCGTCACACCACACACGACATTCCTGATCAACGGCTCCAAAGTGAAGCAACACTCTGTTGTCTTTCCAATCCTCCGGCAGAGAAATTTTCTTTCTATAATAAAGCGTTTCCTTCGGCTGGAGGATGTGATTCACCCCGGACAGCAGGCTTTCCGGAGAAAACGGCACGAAAATATCCCCGTCATATTGTGAAAATGACGGAGATTCTTCTTTTTCCCATTTTTCTTGACGAATGGCGTACTGCCATCGTCCATTTAAGTTTACATAACTATCTCTTTTAAGCCGGGGGCGGGGATATTCTTCCTTGCAATGCTCTATGTCGATTGCTTTTCCCCATCTGGTCCATAACTGTTTCATCCCTTGTTCCCTTTCTCATCCAGTCGAGAAGTACGATTAAAAAATGAAAGTTTCACGCCTGTTCTTCTTTTTTCTGCGCCTTTAAGCCGGGTACTGCCAGAAGAATGACCATGGCAATGATAAAGGCAAATCCCAGAATATCAGGCAAGGTAAATTTCGTGTCAAGCCATATTGCAGACATGGTGGGCGCGGATATAGTCTCCACAGCAGCTAGCAGTCCGGCTTTTACTCCTCCGATATCTGCGGCACTTTGGAGATAGATGGTGTAGGAAAGTACGGTTCCCACCAGAATTACCGCTGCCATAGCGCTGATAGTCTGGATATCCAGCTGTACTTTTGTGCGCCAGGGGCGCTCTATGACCAGAAGCACCAGTCCGCCGATGAGCATGCCGTAACCGGTCACCACCAGTGCCCCAAACTCCTGCACCAGCTTTACCGGAAGAAGGGTGTAAAGCATGAGGGTCAGTGCTGCGATAATTCCCCAGAACAATCCCTGTTTTGTCATTACCATGGAATGAAGATTTCCGTGGGTAGAAATCAGAAACACTCCCACCATGGCAAAGATGAGTCCCAGCACCTCAATCAGCTGGGGCAGCCGCTTCATGGTAATACAGGTTACCAGGAGCAAGAAAGTTTCTCCCAGGTATTGCATGGCGGTTCCGGTTCCCGCATTGGTGTATCTGATAGCCGCCAGATAAGCGTACTGCACCAGCATCAGCCCGAAAACTGCCGTAAGAATCATGTGAATGGTAGTTTCCCTGCGCTGCCACACTGCTTTCAGCTTTGGACGCTGGGTAAAAAAAGTAATCAGCAGCAATATTGCACCAGAACAAATCATCCGCACGGTGGTAAGCCAGCCGGTATCCATATTTTTGGCACTGAATAAATATTGTCCCATGGTACCGGAAAATCCCCAGCAGATGCCTGCCAACACTGCAAAAATGATGCCACGTGTTTCCTTCTTCTTCATCTGTCTATAACCGTCCTGTCTTTCATTGTATATTGTCATCGGGGCTCCGCCCCACCCACATTATAAGCATCTCCCGGAGAAAAAGGAAGCGAAAAAAAACGTCTGCAGAACCCATGCCTGCAGACGCCCTTTGTTACGGATCACTTTTATCCGTTCTGGTAGCGATTCATGCTTCTTTTGTTTTATTAATGTATTTGATTCCGAAAATCGTCCCGGTGAGCAGCAGAATACCGAAAATCAAAGGTACAAAGGGATTTTGTGCAAATCCGGCTACCACATAGGTAATGCAGGAAACCACCGCTACCATAACCGCATAAGGAATCTGTGTAGATACATGATTCAAATGATTGCACTGCGCTCCCGCCGAGGACATAATCGTGGTATCGGAAATCGGTGAACAGTGGTCGCCACAAACCGCACCTGCCATACAGGCGGAAATGGAAATAATCATCATGGTCTCGTTGGTTCCGGCAAACACGTTTACTACGATAGGAATCAGGATACCGAATGTTCCCCAGGAAGTTCCGGTTGCAAAAGCAAGAAAACATGCTACCAGGAAAATAATGGCAGGCAACAGGCTCAGGAAACTGCCGGACGCGCCTTTTACCACACCGGCTACGAACTCTTTCGCACCCAGGCTGTCGGTCATGGCTTTCAATGTCCATGCAAAGGTTAAAATCAGAATTGCGGGAACCATGGCTTTGAATCCTTCCGGAATACAGCTCATGGAATCCGTAAATTTCAATACTTTACGAATCTGGTAGAACATCACGGTGATCAGCATCCCGAAAAAGCTGCCTAACATCAGGCCTACGGACGCATCACTGGCAGAGAACGCCTCTACAAATCCAACGCCCTGGAAAAATCCACCTGTGTAAATCATGCCCAGCACACAGCAGACAATCAAGGCAATAATCGGGAATACCAGATCCACTACTTTTCCCGTTCCTTCCTGTACTTCCTTCTCTGCTGTTGCATAGGGACGATCCTCTGTCGTATACAGATCTCCCTTCAGTGCATTTTCCTCATGTTTTTTCATGGGGCCAAAATCTACTTTAGTGAGTACCAGCAGGAACATGGTAAGAATGGTCAGCAGTGCATAATAGTTGTAGGGAATAGCGCGGATAAAAATGCCGAAACCATCTTCTCCCTCCACAAATCCGGTTACGGCTGCTGCCCAGGATGAAATCGGGGCAATGATGCAGACCGGAGCTGCCGTGGCATCGATGAGGTATGCCAGCTTCGCACGGGAAACGTTGTGTTTATCGGTAACGGGACGCATGACACTTCCCACGGTAAGGCAGTTGAAATAATCGTCGATAAAGATTAATATACCCAGGGCAATGGTTGCAATCTGCGCACCGGCACGGGTCTTGATATGCGTGGATGCCCAATGTCCAAATGCTGCAGAACCTCCGGCTTTATTCATCATACAGACCATGGCGCCCAGAATAACCAGGAACACCAAAATACCCATGTTATAGGAATCGGTCAGCACGCCCACGATTCCGTCCTGGAATACATGGAGAACGGTGCCTTCAAAACTAAATCCGGAATAAAACAAACCACCGACG
>USSP01000219.1 GCA_900557385.1 uncultured Lachnospiraceae bacterium | reverse complement strand
CTCCTGGTTTTCTGCTGCCTGTGCTGTCATCACCGGCGCTTCCAGGGAGGCGATGGCAAGAAACGCCGCCATGCCACAAACCGTCAATATTTTCTTTGTATGTTTCATCTTTTCTTTCCTTTCCGCGCTCCTCGCGCCCTTTTGCATCAACGGTACGATCTTTTCTACTCACTACGCAGTGCATCAATCGGATTGAGCGCACTCGCCTTTCTGGCAGGTGCCCATCCGAAGATAATGCCCACAGCCGCGGAGAATCCCACACCTAAAGCGATTGCCGACATGGAAATGGTAAAATTGGTGTCCAGAAGCTGTGCTCCCACAAAGGAAATTGCCAATCCCAGGATCACACCAATGATTCCTCCCATAAGGGATAGTACAATCGCCTCTAACAAAAACTGCAGCTGAATTCTTCCCGGTGTCGCTCCCATGGCTTTTCGCAGTCCGATTTCCTTCGTCCGTTCAGAGACGGATACCAGCATCATGTTCATAATACCGATACCTCCTACCAAAAGAGCAATGGATGCGATTCCTGCCAACATATAGGTCATGGTACTCATCATTTTGTTCATGGTATCTAACAGGCTGTCCATACTGAAGGTCGTATAGCAGTCTTCATTTTCATTGAAAGCCTTATAAAGCACAGATTCCACTTCGCTGGTCAGTTCATCCGTACGATCTGTATCCTCAATATAAATTTCCAGGCTGGTAATACTGCTGCTTCCTGCCATTTTCATAGCGTTGGTATAGGGAATGATAATGGTTCCGCCCGTACTTGCCCCCATAATCGCCATAGCCGACATGAGACTGTTATCGGTTCCCTCCAGTCCCACAACCGTATAACGGATGCCATCGACAATCACCTGTTGTCCAATGGGATCTTCTCCCAAAAACAGGTTATCTGCCAGATCCTGATCGATCACGCATACATAGCTTTCATTCTCAATATCTGGTCTGGTGAGTCCTCTTCCATAGGAAATGAGATCTTCCTTTTGGAAATAATAGTCGCTCTTTCCTTCTACAGACACATTGTCCAGAAGTTCCTTTCCTCTTGCGGCACTGGTTTGTATTGTGACGGAAGGGGAAATTCCTGCTACATTGTCCAATGCGGAAAGGTTCTGTAAATCTGTTTCTGTCAGTCCGCTTTTCAATGCCGATCCGCTGATGCTGACAGATATGGTACCTGCACCCAGGGAGGAAAACTGCCCCATCACCGTATCAATTACGCCATTCACTATGGTAATCATGGAAATGACTGCTGCCACACCAATAATGATACCCAGCGTGGTGAGAAAGGTTCGCATTTTATTGCTCTTAATATTCTGCAAAGACATTTTGATGCTTTGCTTAATAATTGACATACTATGCATCTTCCAGCTCTCCTTCCCCAATATTGCCATCCAGAATCCGGACAATGCGTTTTGCATGCTCCGCAATATGCTTGTCGTGGGTGATCATGATGATTGTCCTGCCCTCTTTATTGAGTGCATGAAAAAGATCCATGACCTGTCTGCCTGTCTTCTGATCCAGCGCTCCGGTCGGTTCATCTGCAAGAAGAATCGTAGGATTGTTACACATTGCTCTGGCGATTGCTACACGCTGCTGCTGTCCTCCTGACATCTGGTTGGGATAATACAAGGCTTTATCTGCCAGTCCTACTTTTTCCAGCATGGCATAGGCCCGCTCATTCTGTTCTTTTTCCGACACTCCCGCATAAATGAGAGGCATCTTGACATTTTCCAGTGCAGTCTGCTTCTGCATCAGAAAAAAGGACTGAAAAATAAATCCAATCTTCTCCCTGCGAAACTGTACGAGTCTGTTCTCCTTGTACTTGTCGATCCGCTCACCTGCCACCATGATCTGACCTTTGGTAGGCTTCTCCAGTCCTGCAAGCATATTCAGCAATGTAGACTTACCGGAGCCCGATGCACCGACAATGGCACAAAACTCTCCCTCATACACCTGGAAACTTACACCATTCAGCGCACGCACCTCATTCTTGCCGATCGGATAGATTTTATACAGGTCTTTGACATCAATAACGCACTTGCGCGGTTCCCCTTTATTTTCTGTTTCCGGTTTCTCCAAGGTTCCCCCTCCTTTCCCAAAACTGTGCATGTATTACTCCATAAGCTTCCTGATAATACATACTCTACGCTTAGAGTACCATACAATCGTTTCAATATCTTTAAATAATTCTTAAATTTTGACACAATTCTGACAAATTTTCGCTTTTTTTCTTTTTAACGTATGTCAAATCATAAAAACCCGGTATTCCGAAAAGAACTTTTCCTTTCAAAATACCGGGTTTTGTTAGTGTGATCACTGTATATGAAACACCTGTGCCGTCACAATATTAGTTGTCTGCTTCCTCCGTAAACGGTGTACCGTCTGCATTGTATGCAGCGTCGCAGATCTCAACCTTGACGAAATCAACGCCAAGGTAATTATTCGTAGTAAGAAGAAGTACCGGATATGCCTCCAGCGCATTCTTATCAAGATTTAATACCTTACCGATCCATGCGGTATCTGCTAATACCATATTTCCATCGGCATCTCTCTTCACGATTGCACGCTCTTTGTCATCTGTCTTAACCTTGCCATTCTCATCGGTCTCATAGATAACCTGTGCAAAGTCCTTCTCATAACGCCATGCCGCACCGTTCTCATTGACAATGATCGACGGATCGGTGTAAACAAGCTGAAGGTCTGCAGACTGACTGATATCGTCATTGTGCATGGTGATACGCACGCATGGCTTCTCAATCTTGCTCCAGTCACTCAACTGGTAATGTGCATGCCACCATTCCTTTGAGCATGATGTTTCCAGGGTAAGTCCCTCAAATTTATCATTGATGGTCGTGGTTCCCGCATTCCAGTAGCCTCCGACCTCCTGACCGTTATACTGTCCGATAAACTGTTCTCCGAATACGCCGCGGATCTCATTAAGATCAACAGAAGCAGAGGTGGTTGTATTTCTCATAAAATCACCGTCCCAGGTTGCAACAACAAGTGGATCCTGATTGGCAGATACCGGATTCTCCGGGATACCTGTGTGTGTTGTAAGCTTCAGTGCATCGGCTGAGATGCTCGGAGTCGATCCTGTGATCTCTGCAAATACCTGTCCAATATCATCATAGACAAAATATGCCTTTTTCTTATTGCCGGTACCGGAGCGGTCTACATATGTTCCCTCATCCCACATAACCGGAACCATGCCATACTGCCGGCAGCTCTTGAAGAACTGGCGGAAATAATCTGCAATGCCGTCTTTGTTAACAGATACAACACCAAACTCACCAAAGATCACGCCGTAGCCCTTCTCGGTAAAAGCGGTATTGACTGCATCGAAATCCTCCTGCATTGCCGCATAATCTTCCTCAGAACCCCAGGTATCCTTGAAATTAGAGGTTCCCTTTGGTGTCTCATAGCTTGAGGAAGAGGACTTTGCAATTCCCCATCCGAGAGGATCATAGTAATGAATGGAAACAAACAGTTTGCTGATTCCGTTGTCACTAACATCCTCCGGCATTGTGAAGGTTAATTTGTCGTTATTTTTCTTAACCTTATCGGAATACTTGTCTCCACAGGTCTGATGCAGGTTTGTGTCATAACCCGGGATCAGAAGGAAACGATCGTAATTGTTGTTGGTCGTTCCGTCCATATTAATACCGCACTCGCGGATAATGTTGACGAAGGTCTGGTTGATCTTATTTGCAACCTCGTAGGTCTCCTCAAGTGTGAGTGTACCGGTCTGCTTGCTTCCGCCGGTCCAGTCATCATTGAGACGTTCGCCCAATTCCTCATTG
>USSP01000218.1 GCA_900557385.1 uncultured Lachnospiraceae bacterium | reverse complement strand
CCGATACGGCGGTTATCCGTAAAGCCACCAGTGGCTCCCGGATTTTACGGGAATATCACTGTATCACCTATGAATCCTATGGTTTAAAAGCCACCAACCGGTTTCCTCACGAGATTCCAGCAGCAGGCGCAGACACCATCCTGATCCAGCAGGGTATCAACGACATCATTCATCCCGTAGGCGTCGAAGTCAATCCCTTCCGCCCTATGTCAGATTTACCGACTCCCGAAGAAATGATTGAAGGACTGCGATATTATATCCGGGAAGCAAGAAAGCATGGATTAAAGGTTTATATGGGAACGCTGCTTCCGATCCGTGGCTGGCGCACCTTTGCCCCTTTCCGTGAGGAACTGCGCTGCGCAGTCAATAACTGGATCCGCACTACCGATGAGATTGACGGCTGTGTAGATTTCGCCCATGCTCTGGAAAATCCGGAAGATCCCGTAGCTTTTCTTCCTGCCTACGACAGTGGCGATCATCTGCATCCTTCGGAGGAAGGTTACCGCATCATGGCACAAACCGCTTTCCAGACGATCTGGGGCAACCATTAGAGCCTGAAAGTCAGAGACCGGCAGTTAGAGACCGTAAGCCATTTTTTTGCTTGACAGAAAGCAATTTGATGAGTATTATTATCAATAAACTTACTTATGAGAGAGTAGAGGCGCGCAAGCGTGGATCTTCCAACAAACCCGGTTGAAAAACCTGGATTATCCTGAAACATCGAGACTCATAGGGAATTCCTACATAAGGTGTTCCCTGGGAGTCTCTTTTTATGTCTGCCGACAAAAAGAGGCTTCGCAGGACCCCCCATTCCACCGCCGCAAGAAGCGGCAGAAAGAGGTCTGATTATGTCAATGTTTCTCGCAGTTCTTATTTTTGTAATCGGTCTGGCATTAATCGTCAAGGGCGGTGATGCTTTCGTAGATGCCGCCACATGGATTGCAAAAGTCAGCGGTATCCCGACCTTCATCATCGGTGCTACCATCGTCAGCCTGGCAACCACCCTTCCCGAAATGCTGGTCAGTGCAATGGCTGCTGCCGAAGGCAGTGTGGATATGGCCTGCGGTAACGCCATCGGCAGTGTCACCGCCAACACCGGTATGATTCTCGCCATTGCGGTACTGGCAATGCCCACGGTTGTCAAACGTTCCGACTACCTGGCAAAAGGCTTAATTCTCATCGCCTGCGTCTCCACGCTTTTACTTTTCGGTTACACCGGACAGTTAAAATGGATGGGCAGTGTGGTGTTAGTCGTCCTGTTTGTTATCTTTATCGTGGATAATGTGCTGAGCGCCAAAAAAAGTATGGCCAATGCTCCTGCAGAAGAAAAACCGGAGCATGACAAAAAGACAGTGATTACCAATATCCTGAAATTTCTTCTGGGTGCCGTAGCTACTGTCCTGGGTGCCCGCCTGATGGTGGATTCCGCAACCGATATTGCCAATTTCCTCCATGTACCGGAGGCTGTAATTGCCGTAACTATCGTTGCCATTGGAACTTCCCTGCCGGAGCTGGTTACCACCATCACTGCCATTGCAAAGAAAGAGGCAAGCCTTTCCGCCGGCAATGTTCTCGGTGCAAACATTATTGATACCACTCTGATTCTGCCGATTTGCAGTCTCATCAGTGGAAAAGAACTGCCCCTTTCCACCCAGTGTATCACTCTGGACGTCCCTTTCTGCCTGGCAATCGCCATCATTATGGTGGTTCCCATGCTGATTAAGAAAAAATTCATGCGTTGGCAGGGTGTAGCTTCTCTCTGTATCTATGCTGCCTATATGGTGATGGTTACCGTTCTCTAAAATTACGGAAAATCAAGCGGAGTATCCTTTGGGGAGGACACTCCGCTTTCTCTTTTTCTGTCCGTTATTGGTTATCAAACTGTTCCATACGCCGGCAAACCGTTTCATAAAAGGTTTCCTTCTGGAAATCCTGTTGGTAGAAAAAGACTAACAGCTGCATCGCCAATGTCTGTCTCGTATGATCGTCTCCATCCTCCATCCGCTGTCGCATTCTTCCCAGAAAAAAATGCCACTCTGTTAAAAACTTCTCATGTCGCTCTAAAGAAGGCACATCCAGCCACTTCTCAATTTTTACCTTGCTGCGATTCCGTTTACTGCAGGCATCCTCCAGGAGAAAATACTGCAAATGTCCGGCACTGTAGTCCCGTCCCAAGGGGAACAGCCGACAAAGTCCGGGGCGAAATTTATGAATTCTGCATCTTCCCGTTTCATCCAGGAAGGCACAGGCTTCCTTCCTGCCATTCATCGCCAGAGAGGGCAAAACCAGTCCGTTCTCCACATGCAACTGAATTTTATCCTGCATCAGTTCCTCAAAACTGCTGCCCAGTCCCTGTTTTAATTCCATCATATCGTAAGGGTCTAACAATACCGAAGTCCCCATTCCTTTACAGCAATCGGAACACCCGGCACAGTCCTGGCACCCTACCTTCGCCATATCACGGCTTGTCATAAATTTGTAGATCATTTGTTCACTACTCCTATTCGGACATTATCCAGCCAAATATCACCGCCATCCGGCATTGTAATGGAGAAAACCGCACCCTCATCCAAAACACCGTCAGTGGGAGCAATACGGTATTCAAAATGCTGCTCTCCGCTATTTGAAATATACTCACAGGTCTCTTCCAGATAAACGGTACCATCTGATCCCGTCAGGGTTGCCACAATCCGATTGTCTGCCTCTCCCTGCAGATCAAAACGAACCACATAGTTTTTTCCACCTTCTATGGGAATTCCCCGCTGATACAGACAGGGATTTTCTCCTGCAGCCGACAATTCTGCCCATCTGCTGAAATCTTCTTTTCCCTGCTCATCCATGGTATAGTCAGGAACCGTTACCTCCAGGTCCTCTGCATGCCAGTAGGCCAGCCTGTCTGCACCCTGGTCAAAGGTTCCATTGTAAATACGATTTCCGCCATTCAAAGGCTTCTTCACGCAATCCGTGTCCACGCCGCCTTCTGTGGCAACCACACGAACCTGCACATTGCCAATCCAAATACTTCCGATGGATAAGCCAAGATTAAATTCCAGCCGGGCTGTGGGATCTGTCACGCCATACATTTTAAAGGTATAGCTGTAATTTTCCACTTCCGTTCCCACATTGACATCAAAGGAAGCATATTTTTTCCAGGCATTATCCCCATCTCCACTGGGAGAGACCACAATGGAACGTTTCTCCGAAGCCTTGGCGTCAAAAGTCACCTCATAGGTATAGCCCTCCACAATCGGCAGATGCTGAATCAGCTGCACCGCATAGCTTTGATTTCCGCCGGATGCAATATCGATTCTGGCAAATTTTCCCTGTTCAAGTTCTTCCACCGCTGCAGTGGCATCTCCTCCGAAGTTTCCTACCGCAAATTGCCAGTCCTTGCTTGTGGGGACAACATCATTATCCGTGTCCTTGATTGCCCCTGTATTCATTGTGGAAAATTCCGGATCTGTGATAAATTGCCCATCTGCATATTCAGATGCGTAGTGGGTATAGCCCTCCTCATCTTTCCGATCTTCTGCTGCCTGCTCTTTCTTCACTTCATATCCCTCTGTCTTGTGGTAAACACGGACAAAGTCCACTTCCATGGATGAAGGAAATTGTGCCTTGGTAAGATCAGCCTCCGGATCAAAAGTGCCTCCCACTGCCAGGTCAAATATGATATAAAAAGGCACATCATAGGGAGCCGGTGAGGCATACTCTGTGGCTGAGAATTTTCCCTGGGCATACCACTGGTCCATTGTAAAATAACACTCGTCATCCACCAGCCAACGCATTTCATCCGGTCCCCACTCTAACGTGTAGAGATGAAAATAC
>USSP01000217.1 GCA_900557385.1 uncultured Lachnospiraceae bacterium | reverse complement strand
CTGTCAGTGACGCAGCCTGCGGTGCTTCTGCCTGTGAAGCTGCCGCAAAAGCTGCTTCCATGAACATATTTATCAACACCCGTCTGCTGATGAACAGAAGTTATGCACAGGATTTGAACCGAACTGCTGTAACCGAAGTGGAAAGCATCAGCAGACGCTGCGATGCTTTATTGGCAACGGTTCGCTCTGAACTTCTCACCTCCCGAATGGATGATCCGGCACAAAATCCTGCTCTGGCTGAAACGCCTGCGCTTTCTCCCATCCGTCAATTGCGGGGAATGCCTGTGGTAAAATCCATGTGTGCTGCTCTGGCACCACGACTGGAAGCCTTAAAGGAACAGGGAATTATTCCCAGACTCACCATTGTACGGGTGGGCGCAAATCCCGATGATTTGTCTTATGAGAAGGGAATTCTGAAGCGCTTTCAGGATAATGGCGCTGCTGTGGAAGTTAAGGAACTGCCCTTGGATGTAAGTCAGGAGGCTTTGGAGTCGCTGATTCTTTCCTTGAATGGAGATGCTTCCGTTCACGGTATTCTGCTGTTTCGTCCTCTTCCCCAGTCTTTGGATGAGAAACGGATTTCTGCTTTCATCGCCCCGTACAAGGATGTGGACGGCATGGGAGAATTCAATCTGTCAGGCGTCTTTGCAGGAAAGAAAGATTCCTATCCCCCTTGCACGCCCCAGGCAGTGGTAGAACTACTGGACGGTTACCAGATCGATTGTACCGAAAAACGTGTGGTTATCGTGGGAAGAAGTGTGGTAGTTGGTAAACCACTGTCCATGCTTTTATTACAGAGAAATGCGACGGTTACGATTTGTCATACAAGGACGAAGGATCTGGCTGCAGAGTGCCGACGAGCAGATATACTCGTTGCCTGTGCCGGCGTTGCGAAAATGATTACACCGGAATTCACCAACCCCAGCCAGATTATCGTGGATGTGGGAATTAATTTTGCGGCTGGCAAGCTGTGCGGAGATGTGGATTACGATACCGTTGCTCCCCTGGTAGCCGGAATCACTCCGGTTCCCGGTGGTGTGGGCACTATTACTTCCACGGTCATTCTGAAACATACCATAATGAGTGCAGAGCAGGCAGAAAAACATTTGATACAAGGATAAAAGGAGGACTTTACTATGGGAGTTATGTCTATTGACACGGAGGATGATCAGTTTGCTTACCGCTATGATACGCAGCTGCTGATTGACCGCAGAGATAAGGATTTAGATGAGGATGCCATCACCGATTATATTACGGAGCATTTTGAGGGCAACAGTCTGATTGCAGCTGGAGATGAGGATCTGGTTAAGATTCATTTTCATACCAACGAGCCTTGGAAGATCTTGGAGTACTGTAATTCCATCGGCGAAATCTATGACATCGTCGTGGAGGATATGATCCGCCAGGCGAGTGGATTGCAGGGATAAAAATATAATACATAAAAAAGCCCGCTTCTTTATGCGCGGGCTTTTTCTACGTTTATGACTTATTTCTCTTCGTAAAGCTTAAATACTTCAATCAACTGTTTCAGCTTAGCTGCCTGTGCGGCAAGTTCTTCGCTGCTTGCCTCACTTTCCTCTGCCATTGCTGTATTTTCTTCAACAACGGAGGCAATCTGGTCTGCGGCCTGTAAAAGCTGACTCAGGGCTGTTGCCTGATTCTCGGAAGCTTTGGAAATCTCTCCGATATGATTTACCAGTTCTCCGGTTCTTCCGGCTGCTTCCATCAATTTATTTGCCGCAACATCAACCAGGGTTTTTCCGCTCTCTACAGCCTGTAACGTATTGGCAATCAACTCCGTAGAGCCTTTGGCTGCTTCTGCACTCTGGGTAGCAAGCTGCCCTACCTGGGTGGCTACGACTGCAAATCCTCTTCCTGCTTCGCCGGCTCTTGCTGCTTCAATAGAAGCATTCAATGCCAACAGATTAGTCTGGCTCGCAATTTCGTTGATGGTATTGATTACCGTGTTAATTTGCATGGAGGTATCGTTAATTACTTCCATCGCCTTGACTACTTCCTGCATACTCTCATTGGTAAGTGTAATCTCCTCACCTACCTTATGTGCCATTTCATTTGCAGTCTTAGCACTCTCTGCATTTCTGTCAACCTCTTCAGAAACATTGGTAATCGTTGCCTGTAATTCCTCGATGGAACTTGCCTGATCCGTTGCACCCTCCGTCAGAGACTGGGCACCCTCGGAAATATTCTCTGCATTGGCAGCAACCTGCTCGGATACCTGATTGATTTCCGACAGAGTATGTGATAAATCGGAAACTACCGCAAAAAGAGAATCCTTTATGCTCTCAAAATCACCCGGATACTCTACATTCGGCTGAATATTGAAATTACTGTTTGCCATTTCCTGCAACAAGTTTTTCAGATCATGAATGACGCCACGTAAGGTTGAAGAAGCATCCGCAAAGGCGTCGGACATTTTTCCAATCTCATCATCACTCTCCGCTTTCACATCAATGTTGAAATCACCCGCACTCAACTGCTGTGATGCATCCACTACTTTATTAATAGGCTTGATATATTTGAAGATCAGCTTCGTTGCCGCCATTGCAATGACAATGACAGATACGGCCGCCAACACTAGCATCAGCACAACTAAAATAACGGTGTTCTTAATCAGATCTTTTCGGTTCAGAGCGCTTGCTGCCCACCAGGTCTTTTCTCCTGCCTGAATGGGTGTATAATATCTGGCCACATAAGAGCCGTCATCTTTCTTCGTGGAAACATCGAAGGCAGCACCGGTATCAATGCCTGCCTGAATCTTTCTGTACTGGGATTCCGGTAATAAATCCACTAATTTCTGTCCAATATATTCATCGGACTCACTGTCGTATACAAGAGTACTGTCATCTGTGAGAATATCCACATACATGGTGGGATAAATTTCACTCTTGGAATCAATTTTCGCAAAATTTTCGATATTGATATCCACTACAATAACACCTTGTACCTCATCATTATAGAGAATCGGGTAAGACGCCGTAACCATTTTACTTCCCTGCTCTTCATAAGGGTTGGTAAAGTAGGTTTTCTTTGTCTCCGCAGCCTGCTTGTAGTACTCATTGGCGCTGTAATCCTTATACGCACCGTAACTCTGGCAGCTCTTGTTAACCGCATCTTCGTTACTAATGTAAATGGTATAGTCCTTTACTGCAGGATCAAAGGCATCTTCTTCAAAGAACACACCGATTCCGGAAATGTCATCACTGTTTCCTACGGTTGACCACGCAGTGTTCAAAATATAATTCTCAATTTTCTTGTTCAGTCTCTGAAGCTTCACATCATACAGTGCACTCTGTTCTGTTTCGCCGGAATACCCGGTTCTGGAAAATTCATCATACTCTGCCTCAATATAACTTTGCAGATCTGCTGCGGTATCCGCAGCGGAATCAAAAATGGACTGCACCATAACTCCGTTCTTGCTGGCAATTTCTTCAAACTCTCTGTTAATGCTCCGCGTCAGGAAAGTCCCACTCAAAGAAGCACTGATTACTACCATGATCACCATACATATAATGACCAGCAAGCTGATGGCATTGGAAATCTTTTTTGCAAGACTTCCACTTGTCAGCCTTTCCTTAATTTTTTTCTTTTCTTTCATTTGTCCGCCCCTCTCCCTGTTGGCTGTTGTCATTTGCTATTGATACTTTTGTACCGTTAAAATCTAGTATAGCACGTTATGTCTAGCACTTCAAGATTACCGAGAGAATTCGTCAGATAATTTATTTTTGATGATTTTGTTGTTTGAATTTTTAAAATTATAAATGACGCATATGGCACTTGTATTACCGGAACTGCCTGTGTTAAGATACTGACAAAGCATATTTCTTATGAATTCTCTGGTTTTAAACCGTCTATCATCTATTTC
>USSP01000216.1 GCA_900557385.1 uncultured Lachnospiraceae bacterium | reverse complement strand
GGGGTAGAAATTAAAATATACGTTGGCAATAGGAGCAGTCGCAACGGATGCACAGTTGCCCATCTGCAAAGCACTAAGCATCAGCGTTGTATATCCTCCTGCGCTGCCACCAACGATAGCAATTCGCTGATTATCAAATTCCTCCGTGTGCCGCAATGTGTAAAGTGCCGCATTATTGAACACAAGGTCATCGTCTGTCAGCAGACCGTTATGGGACGGCAGTACATCGGTAGGAGAAGCAACCGCCCAACCTTGTTCCAGATACCTTCTCAGTTCCGCAGCGTTCTCCGCCATTTCATAATGCGGCACATAAATCAGTGGCATAGGAGGTTCTGCTTCTTCTGGTATGTAAAGACGGACAGGGCGGCTTTCATTCGTTCCATCCTTGCGAATATACGGAACATCGATCTCACGCTGCTCGATGTTTTCCAATGGTGGCAAATCTTTATTCGCCTCTGTCTGAATGGCAAAAACCTTTGCGTAATCTTCCAAATGGTCGCCTAATTCAGATTTGAGCGTATGGAACAGCACAGCAATGATTCCTGCAATTAGTAATGCAATTACAAGAAAAATAATCAAAACAATTTTTAGCACTTTTTTCATCGTTTTCCCCTTATCAGCGCATTTTTTGCAAAACGCTGCGTTCATCAAATGTTTTTAACCCCATACCAGCAGCAATCACCAAGGCCATACTTACTATAGCTGCCAATAATGTATAAACAATATTCGTTACATCATTCCTTTATATGTTTCTCCAAATATTCTTCGACTGCATTCATCCATTGCATATAGAGCTTTGTGTCATTTTGCAAACCATGCCCGGAATGCGGAAGCTCATAATATTGATGGTCAACACCATTTTCCTCTAATGCCGTTTTCAGACGCAGGGACGCAAGGAACGGCTGCATTTTATCGTGTGTGCCATAGGCTACTACCGTCGCAGGAGAATCCGCTGTCACCCAATCCGCCGCTGAAATCGATTTTACCTTTTCCAAATAGCTGCCATCGCTAACCTCTGCCGGAGTAATTTCTGTTCCAGCCATTACACTGAACATAGCCGCACAGGCTTCATCACTCTTATCTAAGCCAAAGATACCCCAATCTTCCTGGTAGAAGCTGGCGGGACCAACGGCACCAAAGGTCAAAACAACAGGTACAGGAGACTGCTTTGCATCACGATAAGCATAAATCATCGCCAAAGCGTGTCCGGCAGAACCACCGGCAACTGCCATTTTATCAATGGAATATCCGAGCTTTTTTGTTTCTTCGATGATGATGGGAATGGAATCTCTAATTTCTTCGGACATACTGTTTACACTTGCTGTATTAGTGTCAGTACGGAGGGTATAATTGATACCGGCTGCAACGTAACCTTTGGAGCAGAGCCATTTCAGCATTTCTGCATCCTCACTTTTATCACCGACAGTAAATCCACCTGCGTGGAGATAAACAACAAGACCATAGTTGTCTCGGCTGTTGTCAGCAGGTAAATACAAATCAAATTTATTTGCTTCACCAGCTCCGTATGTAAAATCCGTGTGTACTGTTCCAACGGAATCGTTCCAGTCAACTTTGCAGGCTCCATGTGTAGGGTCACTACTCAACTTAAAAAGAACAGACACAATAAACACGACAATGAAAGTCGCTGCATAAATAAATCCCCAAAGCACTTTGCGCATCCTCCGCTTCTCTTTTTTCATAGGAGATTTCCTCCGAACATGGTTCCGCCCAGGAGCAGATTAAGAACTGCTCTAACGGACAGTCTACCCAGAATGAAAGCTACCACAATAATTACAGATAAAATAGTCATTCGTTTTGCAATCAATGACATCTCATATTTCCTTTCTTCTTGACAACTGATTTTCATTAGCTTATAATAGGTGCGATTGCCAATACATTTGTATCGGCGTTATGATTGTATCAGCAGCAATAGAAATAGTCAATAGGAGAACAGCAAATGAGACAAACAGGCAAAACTGTATCACCGATGAGCAATGAAGGACGCAATCTTTACGTAGTGGAGCATATCACAAATGCGGTTCTGAAGCTGATGCAGACCACCCACTTGAACGATATATCCATCAGCCAGATTTGTGATGAAGCAGGTGTCGGCAGAGCTTCTTTTTACCGCAATTTTGACAGCAAAGAAGCTGTTATCAGCAAGCATCTAAAATCTCTTTTGGACAGTTGGTGGCTGAACGCAATTCAGCAGCCGGATTTTAACTTGGTTGAAGCCATTTTCACCCATTACTGGAACAACAGGGAGCTTTGCCTTAGATTATATGAACAGGGGTTATCTTACCTCAATCTGCAAAGCATAAAAGAAGCCTGCGGTCCAAAACCGGAATACGAAAACTTTGCCGCATATACTACAGCGTATTTCTCTTACGGCCTTTTCGGTTGGATTGAAGAATGGTTTCATCGTGGTATGCAGGAAACGCCAAAAGAAATGGCCGCTCTTTGGGAAAAACACAATAGATAATTCAGGGCAGTATCCCATGTCATCCATTTGAGATACTGCCATTATTTTATGTAGAGTCTGCTCCGCAACCAAAAAAGTATTGATATCACTGCGTTTCCAGATAAATTTTTCAAATCTGATTTCTTTCTGCTCCCAGTCCCGTTTTCACATTTCAGGGGCTTGCGGCGTGGGCGCTGCCGATCAACCATTGCGCTTTTCATGACGTGCTGGCTTAGGCTGGCAGACATGAAAAGCTACCTGGCGAGGGTAGATGAATGGATGCGAACAAGGCTGAGAATGTTTATCTGGAAAAGCCCAAAGACGATTGGCAACAGATACCGTAATTTGCGGAAGTGTGGAACAGGCCACAAGAACGCAATTAGGGTGGCGAATACGAGAAAAGGCTACCGGCGAAGTGCCGATAGCCCGATCGTAAAACTGGCAATCTCAAAAGAAAAATTGAAGAAAGCCGGATATATATTTCTTCTCGACTATTACCTTCTCGATTTACAGAAGACCTTCCACCAATTCCACCCAGCCGTCATAGCTCAGGGCACCGGCGAAGCTCTCTTTGACGATATTGCCGGATGCACCGATGATGACCGTAGTGGGGACATACATGGTTTGCAGGAAGTCCAGCTGGTCACAGTGGTGCAGAATGGGGTAGGTGACACCACGGCGCTCCAAAATGGTGCGTACCTCCTGGTCGGAATCCGGGGTGGAGAAAACACCGATGACCTGAACGCCTTTCTCGGCGTATTCCTCACTGATTTTTTGAAGGGCAGGCAGTTCATTGACGCAAGGGCCGCACCAAGGCTCCCAGAAATTCAGAATGGTCAGGGTGTGACCGGCGAAAATCTGCTCGGTGACCGGGTTACCATCCAGGTCAGTGGTATCAAAGAGAAATTCCGGGGCGAAGGGCACATTGTCCTCCCACCGCAGGGAAACCTCCCGGATGTAGACGTTGCCGTTTTCACACTGCACCTGATACTCATAGGCAGTTCCGGCATCTTCGTTGCATAGGAGCAGGGTGACGTAGCCGTCCTGGGCTGCGGTGAGCTTAAAATGCTGATTTCCGTCCTCGTCTGTCTCGCCGGTGTCCACCGACAGAACACCCTCCTGATCCATTTTTGCGTCCCAGGTGCCGGGCAGAATCAGCTCCGGCTTGACGGTGACGTTCAGCGCATCATCCACGCTGACTTCCAGCCAGAAATAGTAAAGGGGCTGAACGCTCTCCCAGGGGCGCTGGTAGGAAAAGGTGAAGTAGGCTTCACCGGCGCTGACACCGGTAATGCGGAAATTATGGATGGCAGGGGAGCCTACCAGCCAGGGATCATTTTCCAGAGACACAACATCCAGGTCGTCGGCGATGGCGACATCTTCGTTTTCACTGGTGGCGCTCCATCTGTAGCCGGTGCTGGGGCTGGAGGCAAGAGTGACACC
>USSP01000215.1 GCA_900557385.1 uncultured Lachnospiraceae bacterium | reverse complement strand
GAAAGCAGTACTACCGTCTCCACATGCACCGTCTGCCCAAACTGATCCACAGGACGGACTTTATCCAGCACATAGCCGCCATCGCAGAGAATTCGCAAATCTCTGGCAAGGGTAGCGGAGTCGCAGCTTACATAGACGATGCGTTCCGGCGCCATGCGGAGCATGGTGTCCAGGCAGAGGGTATCGCAGCCCTTCCGGGGCGGGTCTACAACAATCACATCGGGATGACGCATTTCCCGGGTTCCTTTATCCCCATTGTTATAAAAGTCCGTGAGAATATCCTCTGCTTTTCCTACGAAAAATTCCGCATTGGTGATACCGTTATCTGCTGCATTACGGCGGGCATCTTCAATGGCCTGGGGCACGATTTCCACGCCGTAAACCTGTTTTGCCCGGCGGGCAAGGAAGAGAGAAATGGTTCCGATGCCGCAATACAGATCCCACACGGTTTCTTTTCCTGTGAGCCCGGCATATTCCAATGCCAGACTGTACAGTTTCTCCGTCTGCACCGGATTTACCTGATAAAAGGACTGGGGTGAAATATGATAGGTCACCGCCTGTTCCTCATGGGTGAGAGAAAAGGTAAGGGTATCCCGCATGTGAATCGTGTCCTCAATGGTGTCCCTTCCCCAGATGGTATGTGTCTCCTTTCCAAGCACGACATTGGTTTTCTCCCGATTAATATTTACACTGATACTGGTCATGCCGGAAATTCCGGTCAATCTGTCCAGTAACTCCTGCTGCCGGGGAAGCCACTGGTCACCTGTTCCGCTCTCCCGGTCAGAACATCCCCGGCTGCTGTTGATGATCAGGCAGACCATCAGCTGTCCGGAGGTAAATCCCTTGCGGATCAGGATATGACGCACCAGCCCTTTCCCCGTCGTTTCATCATAGGCGCTGACCTGGAAGGTGCGCATGTAGTCCAGTACATTTTCCAGAATCTCTTTATTTTCTGCTACGCCCAGGGCACAGTCGGTATTGGCGATAATATCATGGGTTCGTCCCGCATAGAATCCGGTAACCAGATTTCCCTGACGGTCTGTTCCCACGGGAAAAAGAGCCTTATTCCGATAATGATAGGGCTCGTCCATTCCTACCACTGGCTCCATAACGGCATCAATTTCCTCCGGGTCGAAGCCCCCTAAGCGAATCAGGTTGTTCCGCACCTTTCCCTGTTTAAAGGCAAGCTGCTTCTCATAAGAAAGTGCCTGAATCTGACAGCCGCCGCACTGTCTGTGAAAAGCACAGACCGGCTCACACCGGTAAGGTGAGGGTGTCAAAATTTTCTCACAGCGGGCATAGGCATAATTTTTCTTCGGGCGGGTAATTCTTGCTTCCACCACATCCCCAATCACCGCATCTTTGACAAAGAGGGTATAGCCCTCAACTTTGCCAATACCCTCTCCGTCATTTCCGATATCTTCTATTTTCACTGTTACAAGTTCGTTTTTCTGATATGCCATAAGAAGCTTTTACTCCATTCTGGTGCTGTGAAGGTTGGAATCAAACAGTCTGTTGAAGCCCATCCAGCCGGGATTATCCTGATTGTTCTCCAGGATTTCCGCAAAGGTTTCCATCTTTGCATCGGTGTTATCTGCATAGGCAAGGGCCACTGCCTCCATCAAAGCCGGCTTCTTGGGAGAACCGAATTCGTATTCTCCGTGGTGCGCCAGAATACAGTGCTTTAATTCCGCTTCCAGGAATTTGGGGAAGCCGGGGATTTGTCTTGCCTTTTCCGACACCATTTCACTTCCCATGACAATGTGTCCCAGGAACTGTCCTTCATCCGTATAATCGTTTTCCGGGAAAAGTGAGATTTCTCTGGTTTTTCCCATATCGTGGCAGACTGCAGCAGTGATCAGTAAGTCTCTCTTTAATAAAGGATAAGCCGTACAGTAAAAATCACACAGCTTCGCCACACTTAAGGAATGCTCTAAAAGTCCGCCTACAAAGCCATGGTGAATGGTTTTTGCCGCAGAAGATTTGCGGAATTTCTCGATAAAAGAGGTATCCTCCCGGAAAAATGCGTTCAACAGCTTATTCAGGTAAGGATCTTTCACAGAGTCTACCAGTGCCAGCAGTTCTTTATACATTTCGTCATTATCTTTCTTGCTGACAGGAAGATAGTTTGCAGGATCATATTCTCCCTCTTTGCACCGGCGGATTCGCTTTACGTTAAGCTGCAGTGCCCCCTGGAAATTATTTATATCTCCATAAACCTCTATGTAATCCAATGTATCGTATTCATCAATTCCCGCACTGTTAGGATCCCAGATTTTGGCGTCAATCGTGCCTGTTTTATCCTGCAGGATCACGGTGTCATAAGGTTTGCCGTTCTTAGTCACTGCGGACTGCTTATGTTTGCACAGATAAATGTCGAAGACTCTGTCTCCCTCTTTATATTCTTTAATGTACTTCATCAATGGTACCTCTCTCTCTTCTTTTATTCCAAAATTCCCAGATCCAGGGAAATTTCCATTTCACGGTATTCGTCCTGTCCCCGCCGCTCGATAACCAGTGTCACATTACTCTCCGGTACTGCTTTATACAAGGCTTTGGTCAGATCTGACATGCTTAAGATCGTATTCTCACCAAACTTCACAATGACATCTCCACTCTGGATTCCCACATTCATGGCCGGAGACCCCATCTCAATAGAAGTAACGTATGCACCGTAAGGTACACCCTGTCGGCTGTTCGCCACTTCCGGGACATCAGTGCCATGCACTCCCAGATAAGCGATGGAAACGCCGTTGGACAGCTTTTCCACTACCTGCTTCAATTCCGAAACACCGATGGCACTGATCAGATTTTTCATGTCGGAAGCATTGTAGCTGTTATCAATGATACCCAGAATCTGCCCCTTGAGATTGATGATCACTCCGGTGGCATCGGTGCTTCCATATATACTGGTGGTAAGCAGCTTGAAATTATTATCGGTGAGGTTTAAAGTCGTCCCCGTGGAAGTAATGGTTCCGTAGCTGATCGAACCTACCGTTCCCATGGGACTTCCAATCGCGATAATCGGGCTTCCCGGAAGGCTGGTGCCATTCGAGCTTCCCAGCTCCGCAATACGGATGGAGTTCTGGGTCATTTTGGACAGATTTTCCAGTTCCACGGTAAACACTGCCAGTCCCGTATTGGCATCACTCTGTTTTAAGTCTGCCACACTCATGCTTCCATCGGTAAAGGTGACCAGAATACTTTCTGCATGTTCCGTCACACTTTTCCGGGAAAGAATTAACAGTTGTTTTCCGTTATTGCCGATAATGACACCGGAGGTCTGACCCTTGCTCTGGTAGACATTATCAAACCAGTCCACATCATTTTTCACTCCGGTGACCGTAACCAGTGCTTTCTCTGCCTCGTCTGCTACCTGTCCCAGCGCTGTATACAAGGTCTTATAATCATCCACATCCAATTGGAAATTGGCAAACATCTGGGTCAGCTGCTGATCCACAATGCCCTCGGTTTCCTCATAGCTGGGGCTGTTATCCTGCTGTTCTTCTTCCTTATCCGTCAGCATTTCTTCCGGCAGAACCTCATTGACATCCTCCGGAAATTCCACCACCTGTGGCTCCTTTTCCGGGTAAATCCAGTTGCTCAGCAGTGGTTCCAGAATCGTAAACACCAGACAGGCAATCAGTGCGAAAAGCACTGCCATCGCTGCTGTGACAACGGTTCGTCTTGCCAGCTTCTTTTTGTTTAACGGGCGCTGCTTGATGCGCTCCTTCATAAAATCAGAGTCCTGTTTCGGCTCTGTCTGTGGTTGATTTTTTTCTTCCATATTGAAAACCGAACCTCACTTTCACTCCTCCTAGTATATCTGATTCCCTTTACAAAGTAAAGAAATCCTGTTACTGTTCAGGCAGCAGTAAAACACTTGCTGTTTTACTGCGTAAGAATGTGAACCAAGTGTG
>USSP01000214.1 GCA_900557385.1 uncultured Lachnospiraceae bacterium | reverse complement strand
TGTGGTTCCGATTCTTTGTACCTGATGATCCTTTACGCAGATTACACGATCCGCAAATTTCCGGGCTAGGTCCAGTTCATGCAGTGACATCAGGATACCGATTTGCTTTTTTTCTGCCTGTTCTTTGAGCATATGAAGAAATTCAAGCTTGTGGCGGATATCCAGAAAAGAAGTGGGTTCATCTAAAAGAATTACCGCGGGTTCCTGACAAAGTGCCCTTGCCAGCAACACTCTTTGACGCTGCCCGTCACTGATCTGTTCAAAATCCTGATCGGCTAATTCAGTGACCTGTGTCAGTTCCATTGCCTCATGAACCTTTTTTCTATCCGTTATTCTGACAGAAAGCCCAAGAGGTTGGTATAAGGATAACGACCTGTGGCAACGACATCCTCACAGGTCATCAATTCCGGATGAAGGCGTCCGGTTAAAACGACAGAAAGCTCTTTTGCCATTTCATTACCGGAAAGCTTTTGCAACGGTTTACCGGATAAGAAAATTTCGCCGTCCAGTGGTTTCAGCTGTCCGCATAAGGTCTTTAACAGGGTAGATTTACCGGAGCCATTCTGCCCTATGAGAATGACCAATTCTCCCGGTTGAAGCTCCAGGGATAAATCCCCCAGTACCATTTTTCTGCCGTAGCCTACAGACAGGTGAGATAATTTCAGCAATGCGTCCGTCATGTGTTCATCCCTCCTGCAGCTTTTCTACGGTGGATCATCATATAAATGACGATAGGTGCTCCGATTACCGCCGTAACAGAACTGATGGAAATCTCTGTAGGAGCAAACATCCATCTTGCCAGCACATCACAAAAGAGACAGAACACAGCCCCACCCAAAAAACAGGCAGGAATCATTACAATTGGTTTGGCTGTGCCGAAAAGGCATTTCATGAGATGGGGAACTGCAATGCCTACGAAAGAAATCGGTCCGGCAAAAGCAGTCACACAGGCAGATAAAAGGCTGGACAATAAAATCAGTACTACCCGAAGCAATTTTATATGAACCCCCATGCTCTGGGCATAGGATTCTCCCATCTGATAGGCAGAAATCGGTTTGGATAACAGGAAACAAAGGAGCATCGTCAGAACAACCCAGAAATGCATCACCTTTACCTTGTCCCAGCTCATACCGGAAAAACTCCCCTGTGACCAGCTGTGGAGATTGATTATATTGGAATCATCGGCAAAGGTAATGACAAATTCCGTAATGGCGGAGCACACATAGCCGATCATGACACCGCAGATGACCAACATGGACATATTGGAAACTTTGGTGGAAACAGTCAATACAAATCCCATTGCCAGCATGGAACCGGCAAAGGCTGCCAGAATCATTCCAAAAGAACTGATCCGTACTCCCCTGCTCAACAGAAAAACCATGGTAAGCGCTACCGTTAATTTGGCCCCGGAAGAAATTCCAAGTACATAGGGACCTGCAATGGGATTCCCGAAAAAGGTTTGTAACAGGAAGCCTGCTACAGATAATGCTCCTCCCAGAAAAAAGACAGCAAGAACTCTGGGAAGACGGATTTCCCACACAATGGCTTCCGCATTGGTTCCCGCAGATTGCTGTAAAAGGATCTGCAGGATGTGTGTTATGGGAATTTTCACACTTCCGACAATGATATTTATGATAAATAAAATACAAAGAAAAATTACTAACAGGAGAAATCCTATACGGTATCGTAAATGTCTCTTTTTCGCTGTCATAGGGGTCGATTTCCTTTAAGGACGGGTTATTCTTTTTATTTTAAACGATAAAAATAGGTAAGTTCATCCGAAGAATTGCCTCCCAGCATTTTCTGAAAATCCAATAAAATCTGCGCAATTCCTGTGGATTTCTGAAACATGCTTTTTCTGGAACACCAGACATTTCCATCCTTTACTGCCTTAAAATCAGCAAGCAATGGATTCTTGGCAAGTAAATCATCCAGGGTTGTTAATTCTCCTTCAATGGTGCTGTTATAAATGAAAAGATCTGCATCTTTGGCACTTTCATAAAAAGCTTCCATCTGGATATTGCAGGTAGAAAGTGCATTTTCATCCGGTGGAAGTACGGAAGCATCCGGCAAGTAGGTGCCACCTGCCCATTGGATCATGGTTGCAATATAATCATTGCTCTTTCGCACGTTGACGGCACCGTTGGCCGTAAGATAAAAAAATGCTACACTTTTTCCTGTGCTTTCCTGACATGCCGACAATGCAAGCTTCTTTTGCTCCTGAAAATAGTTTGCAGCTTCTTCTTCCTTTCCCAGGAGAGTTCCATACACTTTAATCCATTCCAGACGCCCAAGGGGGCTTGACTCATAACTGGAGTATTCTACCAGTGTGGGGATTCCCAGTCTGGCTAATTGCTCCGTCACCTCCGGTGAATGAAAAATCATGGTGTTTTCTATGGCAAGGTTACAACCCTTTGATAGCAGTAATTCATAGTCCGGTGCACTGTACTTTCCTGCGTAAAGCAAACTCCCGTTTTCCAGAGCGGTTTTTGCTTCATCGATATACCATCCACTGGTATTCGTTCCCGTAAAATGAACGCTGGAAAGTCCATCTAACGCACAAATCATATCCATAACAGAAGTAGATACCAGATAAATCTGAGCCAGGGGCTGGCGTAAAACCGTGATCTGGGTGGGAACATCGGAGGGAATGGCAGAATGTTCCGGCACAATCAAATATTGCTCCTGCTGTTCTTCTTTTCCCAGTGTTATAAGCCGATATCCTTCCGGGTAAGTAGCAATCTGAAATAACGTGGCATCCTCCACAGGAACGGCTCCATCTGCAGTAAGTTCTGACCATTCCACAGCTGCAGCTGCGCTTTCTTCCACTGATTGTATGGGAGATTCGGCGGTCTCTTCCAGAGATGTCTGCTTTCCGCATGCGCTGCAGAAACAGAACAGAAACAGAAATAGACCAGCGACAGAAATTCGGAATCTGCGACTTCTGTTCACCGGTCTTAAAAATGTCATTCCTGTACCTCCGTGATGGTTGCACTGTCAAAATACAGGGAGTAATCGATTTCATGAGGAGTGCTCATGGCTGTTGTATCTGCAGTAACAGGCATCTTCCAGTCAAATACCGTTACCGGAATGGTAAAGGTAGAGTTTCCTTCGGTTGCTTCGTTTAAATATTTTTCTCCGTCTACCAGCATATAATCGTAGTTTGCACTGCTAAATACAATCGTTGCCTGTATCTGACCGTTTGCTACAGTGAGTTTTGCCGGAGAGGCAACACTTGCTTTTCCGGAACCACCATTCAGGGTAACTGCGATTTCATAAGTACCGTCTGTCAGCCCCAGATCCTCCGGGGAGGAAACCATGCTTCTGGCAAAGGCTCCGGTGGGAAGAGAATCCGCTCGAAACACCAAGGTACGGTCATACCATTTTTCTTTATTTTTACTAAAAGCAGCACAAGCAATTCCCTTATCCAGTGCTTCTACAGGAACCGCATAAGTATGGGCACCTTCGGTATTTTCCTGATAAGGAATGTATTCCTCAGTTGGTGCTTTGGCGGCTTCTTCTCCGCTGCCCATATAAACATACAGATATCCGGTACCACTCATGGTCATGACGGCGGTCATATTTCCGTCCTGTACCAACAACTGGCAGTCCACAATGTTAAACATGCTGGAACTGGAATCCACTTTGATGTCATAAACGCCATCCTGAATCTGGTTTCCTGTGATGGGCTGCATCCATTCTTCCACTACATCTTCTGGCGTCGTCATTTCATCGGCAGTTGCAACCGGACTGTCTGTTGTTACGCTCTCATTGGTTTCACTATCTGTCGTTACGCTTTCGGTTGTTTCTATCATCACAGTCTCTGTGACAGCTGACTCTGCAGAACCGGTTCCTGCATTGGATGCGGCATTGCTGCCGCATCCTGTAACCAAAAAAGCTGTCATCCTGTCGTCGGTTTTCGGATA
>USSP01000213.1 GCA_900557385.1 uncultured Lachnospiraceae bacterium | reverse complement strand
TCTGAAGGAAAATGCGAGTCCTTTGACGAGCAGAGGATTTTCCTCCTTGTTTTCTGAAGGAAAATGCGAGTCCTTTGACGAGCAGAGGATTTTCCTCCTTGTTTTCTTGACTTTCTGAATGGATTATACTAGAATCGCTTCGTAAAGTATGTTGGTTTTCCAACAAAACAAGCAAAAAAATGAAGGAGTATGAACTATAATGCAGGAAATTTTTGAAAAATATGGTCTGCTTTTACAGCGTAATCCTCTATTTCACGATATTCATCCCACAGATATTCCGGTTATGCTGAACCGCCTGCAGGCGACTCTGAAAAGCTATCATAAGGAAGAATATATAAAATTCTCTGGTGATCCGGTGGACTTCATCGGCTTAATTCTTCTGGGAAAAGTTCACATTGTACAGGATGATTACTATGGAAACCGTAATATCACTGCATCCATTACAGCCGGTTCTCTTTTTGCAGAAGCCTTTGCCTGTGCCGGCACTCCTTGTCTTCCGGTAGATATTGTTGCCGCAGAGGATTGCACCGTCATGTATTTAAACAGCAACATTCTGTTCCACGCCTGCGATGGTGGCTGCCAGTTCCACCATATCCTTATCAAAAACCTGTTGGGAATTGTGGCCGGAAAAAACATTACGCTGAATCAAAAATTAAAATACACTTCCCGCAAAACCACAGGAGAAAAACTGCTTGCCTATTTGAATGACCAGGCAAAACTAAAAAAATCCAACGAATTTACCATTTCCTTCAACCGGCAGGAACTCGCTGATTATCTCGGTGTAGAAAGAAGCGCCATGTCTGCAGAAATCGGCAAGCTGGTAAAGCTCGGAGTTCTGGAAACACGGCGCAGTTATTTTAAGTTATTAAAACCTATGGAATAGGTATTATGGTCAATCAAAAGAGGTCTGCCAGTCCCGCCTGCGCAATACTTTGAATACGCATTGCAAATTCTGTCCAATCATTCATAGCCGTACCTCAACTTTTCTATCAGTTTTCCTGTTCCGCGAACCCGTATAATTTCAAACGGGAAGCTTCTTTACTGCTTCCCGTCTGTCTTCTTACCATGTTTTAAATTTTAATGTTTCAATCCGGGAAATCTCATCTGCCAACAGACATACATCGTCATTTAAGGCAATGCCTGTCAGAATGACATCCACATCATCCGGTCGGCATTCCAACAGACTCTTTAAGTCTTCCACGGAAATAATCTCTTTTTCTACCAAGCCTAAGACTTCGTCCAGGATCAGCAGATTACACTCTCCCGTACAAAGTACTTTTCTGGCAAAATTTACTCCATTACGAATATTACGGATTTCATCCGCTTTTCTCTCCTCAGAAAGTTCTTCAAAATTCTCGTCGGACTTTTCAAAACGGAACAGCTTAATTTCCGGCTCCAGGCGTCTGACAAATTCCGACTCACCCAGACCCTTTCCCTTTAAAAACTGAATAATAACTACGTGCTTACCCTCATTGGCCGCCTGTATGGCCCGCCCGATGGCCGCTGGGGATTTTCCATGTCCGTCACCACTGTAAATAAAGACCTTGCCCATACGATATTCTACCTTATCTTGTTTTCTAATCCGTTTACGAAACTGTGTTACTGCACTAAGTTGTCATCGTAACTGTCCGTTCTCTTTCGCCTGTTATATTCTACCATACTCATTCCCCTTTGGCAAATCCCTGTTTTTATACCCCCCCTGTTTTTATACCCTGTTTTTATACCGTTTCCATCAACTCCAGTTTACTGACAGATACTTCATAGGCAATACGTTTTTCCATTTCTTCCTCATCCAGACGTTTCATGTATTCCCTGCTCTGAATCCGTCCCCAGAGTGCACAGCGGTCGCCAACGCCGAAGCCACTTGCATACCGGGCATTTCTACCCCAACAGATACAGGGAATGTAATCGGATTTTCCGTAAGGGCGGTTGACTGCCAAAAGCAGGTCTGCAATTTCTCTACCCAATGGTGTTTTGCGATAGATGGGCTCCTTACAGATAAAACCGTCTAAAAAAATCTGATTTGTCCTGGCATTCTCTGCGATTTCATCTACAAACTCAATCTCTCTTGCAAACACAGATAATACCAGACGGTTTTTCCGTTCTTCATGTCGATTGTAAGAGCGGAACTGTCCGTTTACGATAATGTTTTCACCCGTATAATCAGCGGTCACATCCACCAGTCTTTCCGAAATCATCATGGGAATGATATCTGCACTCTCACTCAGGCGATCCACTTTAACACTGGTCACGTAGAATCCCTCTCCGAAAATCTCATGGCTGTAAGCGAATCCGCTTACAATCGTCCCCATGATGGTCACCTGGTTGTTTTCAATTACTTTGTCTGTCATTTTTTCTCTCCTTCCGTCGCACTCGCGACACTATGTTTTTTGGTGTTTCTGTCAACACATTTTTCCAGTGATGTATTACTAATATATGGATAGTTTTTTATTTTAGAACTGTTATTTATCGCAGATTTTGGGGATTTTTTCGACTTGTATGTTTATAGCCGGGATGCTATACTTATATAGTTTGGGAGTCTGTTTCCAGACGCGGTATTATTCCGATAAGAAAGGCATGAGTATTTGTATGATTCAGAAAAGAGAAGATGTAAGAAACGTTGCAATTATTGCTCACGTTGACCACGGTAAAACCACCCTGGTAGATGAGTTATTAAAACAAAGCGGTGTGTTCCGTGAAAATCAGGAAGTCGCTGAACGCGTCATGGATTCCAACGATATTGAACGTGAACGTGGAATCACCATTTTATCCAAAAATACAGCAGTCATGTACAAAGGTACCAAAATCAATATCATTGACACCCCAGGACACGCTGATTTCGGTGGAGAAGTAGAACGTGTTTTAAAAATGGTAAATGGTGTTATCCTTGTAGTCGATGCTTTTGAAGGTCCCATGCCCCAGACGAAATTCGTTCTTCGTAAAGCTTTAGAGCTTGATCTTCCGGTTATCTGCTGCATCAATAAAGTAGACCGTCCTGAGGCGCGTCCTGAGGATGTCGTGGATGAAGTGCTGGAACTGTTCATGGATCTGGATGCAAGCGATGAACAGTTAGACTGTCCTTTCGTTTTTGCTTCTGCCAAAGCAGGTACAGCTACCTTGAATCTGACTGTTAAAAATAAAGATATGACTCCCCTTTTTGACACCATTCTGGACTATATTCCCGCTCCTGAGGGAGATCCCGATGCAGGAACCCAGGTTCTCATCAGTACCATCGACTACAACGAATATGTAGGGCGTATCGGTGTGGGTAAGGTCGATAACGGTGTGGTTAAGGTCAACCAGGATGTGGTGATTGTAAACCATCATGAGCCTGACAAAATGAAAAAGGTTAAAATCAGCAAGCTCTATGAGTATGATGGATTGAATAAAGTAGAAGTGAAGGAAGCAGGCATCGGTTCTATCGTTGCTATCTCCGGTATTGCAGACATTCATATCGGTGATACACTCTGCTCTCCTGAGAATCCCCAGCCCATTCCTTTCCAGAAAATTTCTGAGCCTACCATTGCAATGCATTTCATGGTCAATGATTCTCCTTTGGCCGGACAGGAAGGAAAATTTGTTACCAGCCGTCATCTTCGTGATCGTCTGATGCGGGAGTTAAATACCGATGTTTCCCTCCGTGTAGAGGAAACCGAGAATACGGATTCCTTCAAAGTATCCGGTCGTGGTGAGTTGCACTTATCTGTCCTCATTGAGAATATGCGCCGTGAGGGTTATGAGTTTGCAGTAAGTAAAGCCGAAGTTTTATATAAAACCGATGAAAATGGCAAGAAATTAGAACCTATGGAGCTTGCTTATATTGATGTTCCCGATGAATTCTCCGGTGTGGTCATTCAGAAGCTGAGTGAAAGAAAGGGCGAACTTCGCAGCATGGGACAGGCTTCCGGCGGTTATACCCGTCTGGAGTTCTCCATTCCTTCCAGAGGTCT
>USSP01000212.1 GCA_900557385.1 uncultured Lachnospiraceae bacterium | reverse complement strand
TTTTGCCAATAACCGTAAAGTAAAGACTGGATCGTTGATACTTTGCGTATCCATTATTCTGGCAACCATGCTGATTAAACAGCATTCGGTATGGGATGTGGCAACCGCATTTGCCATGGCCGTAGTGATGTATATGGTAGTGTATAGTGAGGATTCCATTCTGGGACTGAAGAGAAAACGGAAAAGAGAGAGAAGACCGCAGATCGGTTAATCCGGGGGAGAGGATAGTGAAATATCGGAGAGAAAGTTATCCATAAGAGGTATTCATTTGAAAGATCGTTTTGAATTTTTAGAAAAACTTCGGCAGAGTCTGGCGGGCAGAATTGATGCCGGGACTTTGCAGGACACCGTGAATTATTATCAGGAGTATTTTGAAATCCAGATGCGCAGCGGTAAGAGCGAACAGGAGATTCTGGAACAACTGGGAGATCCCCGCCTGCTTGCCAAAACCATCCTGCAGGCAGAGCAGCGCAGCAGTACCGTGCAGGAAGAAGCGTACGAAGAAGCAACCGGAGAGGAAGGGAAAATTCATTTTCATCTGGGACAGAAACAGATCACAATGCCCCGGTGGCTTGCAATCATTTTGGGAGCAATCGGTCTGGTTCTGATCGTGGTGGTTTTCTTTTATGCATTTTGGCTGTTACTTCCTATTATACTGGTAACAACGGCGATTGGTCTGATGGTTCGCATTTTAAAAGATTTATTTCGATGAAAATTTTTGAATAGAAAACGGTAAAGTGCAGATACTACTCCTGTAACAAACAATTATAAGGAGGCGAATGTAAATGTCTAACTTTAACCAGAATGACAACAAACAGAATCAGAACAATCAGAAAAACAACCAGAACAATAACCAGAACCAGAGTAAAAACAAAGCTGACAATTGCAACGACAAGCAGAAAGACAGCTACAAAGAGAATTAGTAAGCAAAAGGGGAGATGCATGTCAAGCATCTCCCTCTTGCTTTGTAGTTACATAAGAAGTAAAATAACCCTATGAGAAAAATGGAATTAATTGCGCCCTGTCATTTTGGACTGGAGGCAGTATTAAAAAAAGAAATTTATGATCTTGGATATGAGATCAGCCAGGTAGAAGACGGAAGAGTGACTTTTATCGGAGATGAGGAGGCAGTTTGCCGTGCCAATATTTTCCTGCGCAGTGCGGAACGTATTTTGATTAAAGTCGGAAGCTTTACGGCAACTACCTTTGAAGAATTGTTTCAGGGAACCAAAGCTCTGCACTGGGAGGAGTATATCCCGGCAGACGGTAAATTCTGGGTTGCCAAAGCAGCCAGTGTAAAAAGCAAATTATTCAGTCCTTCGGACATCCAGTCCATTATGAAAAAAGCCATGGTGGAGCGGTTGAAGGGTGTTTATGGAATTTCCTGGTTTGAGGAGACCGGGGCACAGTTTCCTGTGAGAGTGTTCCTGATGAAGGATGTAGTGACGGTAGGACTGGATACGACAGGAGAGTCTCTTCATAAGAGAGGCTATCGGAAACTGACTGCAAAAGCACCTATCGCGGAGAATCTGGCGGCAGCGCTGATTATGCTGACTCCATGGAATAAGGACAGGATTTTGGTGGATCCCTTCTGCGGAAGCGGAACCATCCCCATGAAACCAGCCATGATGGCTGCAGGAATCGCTCCCGGTATGAATCGTTCCTTCCTTGCAGAAAATTGGGGAAATGTATTAGAGAGACAGCTGTGGTATGATGCGGTGGAAGAAGCCAATGATGAGATGGATTTGTCAGTGAAGCCGGATATTCAGGGATATGATATTGACGATGAGATGGTATCTATTGCCAGAGCAAATGCCAGACTTGCCGGCGTAGATAAAATGATCCATTTCCAGCGTAGAAGTGTAGCAGATTTGAGCCATCCCAAGAAATATGGTTTTTTGATTACCAATCCTCCCTATGGGGAACGACTGGAGGACAAGGCAGCACTGCCTCCTTTATACAAGACGATTGGAGAACGGTTTGCTCTGTTGGATAGCTGGTCGATGTACCTCATCACATCCTATGAACAGGCAGAGCTGGATATCGGGCGTAAAGCAGATAAAAATCGTAAAATTTACAATGGAATGATGAAAACCTATTATTATCAGTTCCTGGGACCGAAACCACCCAGAAGAGCGAAGACGGAAGCCGGGGAATAACATGAGCGCACAAAGGAAACTCATGATAGGAAGCACTGTTTACAGTATTCTTTTTGCAATTGCAGCCTTTGCTGTGATGTTTTATCATGCTTCTCATAAGCAGATCCTCATTCAGGATGTGGCACAGGATGAAGGAACGGAATTGGCAGGAGTGATGCAAAATACCTGGCAGCAGGATTTACTGGTAGAGCAGCTTCATGAAGGGAAAAACTGCGTTTCTATTCCGGTTCCGGAGGAAACACGATCCGAGCAGGTTACCATTGAAAATCATTATATGGATCATGAACTGTGGGTGCAGGTGGATACACTGGATGCATCATATCTGGCGGAGCATGCTTTACTGGCAGACGGAGAAATCCAACAGGGACAGATGCAGAAGTACGCAGGAAAATTATGGCTGGTAATGCCTCTCAGAGGAGTACGTGAGTATCGAAGCGTGCTGGAGAAAGGGTATTTGACCATAGAATTGTATCATCCTAAGGAAATTTATGATAAAATCATCGTAATTGACCCGGACACCGATGAAAACGCGCTGGAGATTGCCAAAGATTTGAAAGCGTTGCTGGATACCGGTGATATCAAAGCCTATTATT
Organism: uncultured Lachnospiraceae bacterium; assembly: GCA_900557385.1. Taxonomy (GTDB): domain Bacteria; phylum Bacillota; class Clostridia; order Lachnospirales; family Lachnospiraceae; genus UMGS2037. Next base: position 1,217 of record USSP01000212.1, on the reverse strand, counting down.
CCAGAATCGAGAAAAAAGAATTAACGCCGGCACAACGGTTAAGTTTGTGTGTAGGATCCGAGGCGGACTTCTATATCGGAATCCGCATGGGAAGCTCCGAAAATGTACAGATGTACGGAACAGCAGTGCGATATGGCGGAGAATATTTCCGACCGGAGATGGATAGCGTCCGGCTGGCAGATTTATTGGAGCGCCAGGTGACAACGGCGATAAAGGGAAAAGCAGAAGGAATTTTTGAGGACCAGGAGGATTTCATGCTGGCACAGGTGCCGTCCATAGCAGTGATTTTGGAGCCGGGTTATATCACGAATCCTCAGGAGAGTAAATATTTAAAACAACCGGAATACCGCAGAAAAATAGCAGAAGGAATTTATGAGGCGATTTTGCAGGCCTATGAAAAAATGGAGTAAATGAGATGAACCAAAAGAAAAGAATTGTATTTGCGACGGGAAACGCAGGAAAGATGCGTGAAATTCGCATGATTATGGAAGATATGGGGATGGAGATTTTCTCCATGAAAGAAATTGGAGTGAATCCGGATATTGTAGAGGATGGTGCTACTTTTACCGAAAATGCCGTTATTAAGGCAAAAGCAGTGGCTGCCCTTACCGATGCCATTGTGCTTGCAGATGATTCCGGTCTGGAGATTGATGCATTGAACAAGGAGCCGGGAATTTATTCTGCCCGGTATATGGGCGAGGATACCTCTTATCGGATTAAGAATGCCAACCTGATTGAACGGTTGGAGGGGGTACCGGAGGAAAAAAGAACGGCACGCTTTGTATGTGCCATTGCCGCTGTGCTGCCGGACGGAGAATTACTGACCACGCTGGGTACAGTGGAAGGAAGAATAGGCTATGAGGAAAAAGGCGAAAATGGTTTTGGCTATGACCCCATCTTTTTCCTGCCGGAATTTGGATGTACCAGTGCGGAACTGACAGATGAACAGAAAAATGAGATCAGCCATCGGGGCAAAGCGCTCCGGGCAATGAAACAATTACTTCAGGAGAAATTATAGAGGAAAACGGATGAAGGTACTGATTGTAAGTGATACGCATAGACAAAATGAGAATTTTATGCGGGTGATGGATAGAGAGGAGCCCATTGATCTGCTGATTCATTGCGGTGATATCGAGGGGAGTGAGTATCTGATCAGCAGACGGGCAGGGTGTCCTGTTTATATGGTGGCAGGAAATAATGATTTCTTTTCCGATCGT
>USSP01000211.1 GCA_900557385.1 uncultured Lachnospiraceae bacterium | reverse complement strand
CCCGTTGCGCCAGTTTCACCATGACCGTAGAAAAAATATCCGTATAATTTGCCTTGGTTCTGGGATGTGCCGGTAAACCGCTTTCAATTAAGAAAGGCTCTGTACCGTGGAAACGTGCCGGATGACGAATGGCAGGCTCATAGCCTCTGCCTTTCTGGGTCATACAATGAACAATCACTGCGCCACGCACCCGCTTGGCATCCTTAAATGCCTGGAGCATCTCCGGAATATTATGTCCATCCACCGGACCTAGATACGTGATACCCATATCCTCAAAAAACATGCCGGGAATCATCAGATGCTTCACGCCTGCTTTGGCACGGCGTATTCCCTGCACCATCCCATCACCGCCCTTGTTGGGGAGACTGCGGAGGGTATTATAAACGCCCTCTTTCAAGTCCAGATATTTCGTGGAAGTCCGGATATTATTCAGATATTTGGACATACCACCTACATTCTCGGAAATGGACATATTGTTGTCATTTAAAACAATGATAAAATTTTTTTCCAGCTTGGAGGCATTGTTTAATGCTTCATAAGCCATACCTCCGGTGAGAGCGCCATCACCGATGACAGACACCACCGTATAATCTTCTCCCTGGATGTCTCTGGCTTTCACCAGCCCCAGACCTGCTGAAATAGAGGTTGAACTATGTCCCGTATCAAAACTGTCGCAATCGCTTTCTTTTCTCTTAGGGAATCCACTCATTCCTCCAAATTTACGCAGCGTGTCAAAGCCCTCTCTTCTGCCCGTCAGCAGTTTATGGGTATACGCCTGATGTCCCACATCCCAGATAATCTTATCCTCGGGAAGATCCAATGACAAATGCAATGCCATGGTCAGCTCAACCGTGCCCAGATTGGAACCCAGATGTCCCCCGGTAACACTGATTTTCTCAATGAGAAATTCCCGGATTTCCTGTGCCAGTAACCCGTAATCTTCTTTCTCTATGGACTTAATGTCATTTGCCTTTTGTATTTGTTCTAACAGCATATCTGCCCGCCTACTTTTCTCTCGTAATCAACCAGCGCACCAGTTGTTCCAGAAATGCATTCCGTACTTTCATCCTCTGCAGCTGCTCAAGTGCCTCCTGTGAAAGTCTCTCTACATCCGCTCTGGACTGCTCCATTCCATGAATATGCACATAGGTCTGCTTATGATTTTTCTCATCGGAACCAATGGGCTTCCCCAATACCTCCAATGTACTGGTAAGATCCAGAATATCATCCTGTATCTGGAATGCGATCCCCACATGATGCCCTACGGTTTCAAAAGCCTTCACTTCCTCATCCGTGGCACCTGCCATAACCGCTCCCATCATCAAGGATGCTTCAATCAATGCAGATGTTTTACATTCATAGACAAAGTTCAGTTCTTCCTCTGAAAGAGGCTGCTCTGCCTTCTCTGCTTCCACATCTACCACCTGACCGCCAATCATCCCGTAAATACCTGCCTTATGGGCAAAAATCCGGCATGCCTTCAATACTCTCACCGGGTCTGCTCCCGGCTGTTCTGCTGCAGATAAAGCGGTCTCGTATGCAAAGTTTAACAAAGCATCACCGGCAAGAATCGCCATTGCCTCCCCGTAAGCCACCCAGGTTGTCTTTTTTCCCCTGCGATACTCGTCGTTATCCATCGCCGGAAGGTCATCATGCACTAAGGAATAGGTATGAAGCATTTCCATGGCTGCCATCAACGGCTCCATGGGTGCTGTGGGTGCATCAGCTCCCGCGATCATGCGATAAGCCTCCAGCATAAGCATGGGACGAAGCCGCTTGCCTCCCACCATGACACTGTAATCCATGGCATCCAGCACGGTTTTCTGAAAGCCTTCCTGCTTCGGCAGCTTTTCTTCTAATATGGTTTCAATCCGGGAAACCCGTTCCTGTAACTGTTCTTCAAAATTCATCCAACCCACCTGCTTCATTCAAGCGTAATACCTTTTTTTCCACCATATCAATCTTGTCATGGCAGGATTTCAGCAGACGCATCCCTTCCTCGTATTTGGAAAAGGAATCCTCCAGACTGATGGAATCCGTCTCCAGGCTTTCCACCGTCTCCTGCAATTTATTAAAGGTCTCTTCCAGATTCATTTCTTCCATCCAAAGACTCCTCCCATTCCATGCTCCGGGTTTCCTGCACCACGGCATCGATGCAGCCGTTTCCCACATAAACACAAATGGCATCTCCCGGTTTCACATCCGTAATATCCTTCAGGGTCTTTCCCTCCCCATAGGTACTGTAGGAATAGCCCTGTTTTAATTTATCCAAAGGGGATAAACCTTTTAATTTTTCCAAATAGACTTCCCACTCATGCCGGCTTATGGTCAATTTCCGCTCCATACCGGTTCTGAGCCGCTGTTCCCATTGCTGTATCCGGTTCTTCTGCTCTGCCAGTTTTCCCTGTGGACTGGCATGCCGCAGCTGCAATTCCAGATTGCGATACTGCATTCTGGCCGCATCCAGACGGTTCTCCATACAGCGCACCAGTTCATCCTCACAATCATCCAGTGTCAGAAGAAACTGATTGACATCATAGACAGCAAGTTCTGCTGCCGCAGAAGGAGTTGGTGCCCGTAAATCGGATACATAATCAATAATCGTGGTATCGGTCTCATGTCCCACTGCAGAGATAATGGGAACACTGCAGTCAAATACCGCCTGGGCTACCGTACGCTCATTAAATGCCCACAAATCTTCAATGGAACCGCCACCTCTTCCCACGATCATCACATCCACACCAAGCTGCTCCAATGCATGGATACCATTAACTACACTTGGTGCCGCCTGGTCACCCTGTACAATCGCCGGATAAAGAATAATCTGTACGTAAGGATTTCTCCTTGTAACAATATTGATGATATCCTGTACAGCGGCTCCTGTAGGTGCTGTGACCACACCCAGTTTCCTCACAAAACGTGGAATAGGCTGTTTATATTCCGGGGCAAACATCCCCAGTTCTTCCAATTCTTCCTTTAAACGTTCAAAACGTTCATACAGTACACCGGCTCCATCCAACGCGATCTGCTTCGCATACATCCGATACTTTCCGTCTCTCTCATACACATCAATGGTGCCGAATACGATGATCTGCTGGCCTTCCTCCAGTCGGAACTTAAGTCCCGTCCGGTTTCCTGCGAACATGACGCAGGCCATAGAACCCTTTTCATCCTTTAACGTAAAATAAATATGTCCCGAAGAATGATATTTGCAGTTGCTCACCTCGCCCTTGACGAAAATGGACTGCATCATAAAATCCTGCGTGAACATATTTTTGATGTAAGCATTTACCTGTGCGACTGTATAAACGTTTTGCATTGCTTTTCCCATGACATTTGTCTATACTATGCAAATTTAGCTAAAATGCCATTTACAAATGCAGGAGACTCATCCTGTCCAAATTTCTTTGCCAGTTCCACGGCCTCGTTGATAGCAACCGAGGAAGGAACGGTTTCATCATGGAGGATTTCATAGACTGCCAGACGCAGGATAGTCAGTTCTACCTTTCCCATACGTTCTGTTGTCCACCCGGATGCCTTCTCGTTGATCTGCTCGTCAATAGCAGAAAGATTGTCCATAATCTTTCCGTATTTCTCATCAATATACTTCTGATCCTGCTCAGAAGCGGATCCTGCCTCTTCAAAAAACAGTTCTTTCTGCTCCGGCATATCTTCCGGTGCATTAAACTCCACGCGAAACAGCAGTTTAAAAATCTGCTCCCGCAGTTGTCTTCTACTCATCATCTCTCTCGTCCTATCTGTTCTGGGGGACATGTACTCCGGCAATACGAATATTTACATTCGCCACTTCTAAGCCCGTCATATTTTCAATCGCGTTCTGTACCTTACTCTGTACCTTCTGGCAGGTTGATAACACCTGTTACGTCAGTTGTTCTGAAGTAGAACTGTGGACGGTAGTTGTTGAAGAATGGTGTATGACGACCACCCTCGTCCTTAGTAAGAACGTAAACCTGAGCTGTGAACTTTGTATGACATGTGATTGAACCTGGCTTAC
>USSP01000210.1 GCA_900557385.1 uncultured Lachnospiraceae bacterium | reverse complement strand
GTCCGACATATGTTTAATTATCGTCCGATAGCTGTTGGACGATAATTAAACATATGTCGGACGAATAGTTTTTAGTAAGCAAGAATATAAAATATAGCGGCGCAACAATCATTTGCTCCCAAAGCCTCCCTTTATTATTTACGGAGGCCTTCAAAAACAGTCCTCATTCACGGTTCATCAAACGATGCTCTGCCATCTGCTCGAACTTCGTGCCGGGACGTCCGTAATTGGCATACGGATAAATGGAGATGCCTCCGCGCGGGGTGAAGATACCCGTCACCTCAATATACTTAGGGTTCATCAAATGAATGAGGTCTTTCATTATGATGTTCACGCAATCCTCGTGGAAAGCACCATGATTGCGGAAGCTGAACAAGTAGAGTTTCAAACTCTTGCTCTCTACCATCTTGACATCGGGGATATAGCAAATACGGATTTCTGCAAAGTCCGGTTGCCCCGTGATGGGACAGAGGCTGGTGAATTCGGGGCAGTTGAAACGCACCCAGTAGTCATTGCCGGGATGCTTGTTATCAAATGCCTCCAATACTTCGGGGGCATAGTCCTGACGGTATTCTGTCTTTCTCCCCAAAAGGGAAAGTTGGTCTTTCAATTCTGTCATAGCCATATATTTTTAGTGATACAAGTGTGCCTCATTTAGTAGAAGCCAAAAACTTTTCCAATCCTTCTCTGCGCAGCCCTAAAAGAATGTGCGTTAAACACCGGTAAATCCGTGCTGTGGTAATATCCTGGGACCACAGACTTTCTGCAAAGGTGGTAAAACTACGGTAATCAGAGAGATGGTTGCAGATTTTATTAGAAAGCTCCTGGCTGCAGTCCACGTAGTCAGCAAAACCCTGTTCCTGGCCGGTCACAAGCTGGTAATGAAGCATCACATCGAAATCATCGCAGTAGACGGGACCATAGGTGCCATGAACATCCCGAAGGACGGATACAGCAGCAGGGGGCATGCAGTGAGCCATATCCACCGGGAGGAGTCCCTCACTGAGCATGGTACGTATGGCCATGGCAGAGGGCAGGGAGGCCTCACGGTTTACATCCAGATAACCACTTCCCTGTCGCTTGATGGCGTAAGGAGTCATGGAGGAATGGGTGCGTTTTAACTGTTTCAGGTATTCAATGGCAAGAATATTGTTTGGAGAACCTAATAAGTGGGAGAGTATTTCACGGGAAAGAAAAGCAGGGAGATTTTCTTCTTCCTGGAAAAATTTCCATAAGGCCTCTTCGCGGGCAGCAGGAAAACTCTGCCCTTTTTTTAACTGGGCGCGGAGAAGCGCGCCGAAAGCAGCAGGCTCTTTTGCCAAAACCTCGGCAATCCGGGAGAGAAGGTCAAGATTTTCACATTCACATCCAAAGCAGAGAGTGTTTACACAGTTTAACCGATTAAGCAATGTGATGGCACCTGCAGCAAAATATTCTGCACTTCCGGTGGCAAAATAAACAGGAAGTTCCAGAACTACATCCACACCACATACCAGCGCAGCCCTTGCTCTTGCATAGCTGTCGTAAATGGCAGGGGTTCCCCGTTGTACAAAGTCGCCGCTCATCACTACCAGAATAGCATCCGCATCGGTATTTTTGCGAATTTGCTCCAACTGGTAGGCATGTCCGTTATGAAAGGGATTATATTCAGCAATAATGGCAGTAATATTCATGTCCTGTTCCTTCCTGGTTTCTTTCCGATTCTGAGTTTAACCGTACCTCGTTCCGGTAACGATTCTGTTCTATTATAGAGAAAAGTGAGGAAGATTTCCACCACCGATTTTTGGAAAAACAGTGGGAAAACTTGTTAGTTAATTAACTAACGAAATTGTACCTTTTGTACGCAAAATAACACAATTTTCAAAGGTCTTATAACTTGTAGAAAACGTAACAATCCAGTATAATCAATACAGATAAAGCATTACGAATAAAAATAACCCGTGAAAGGAGAAAAAAGATGTCCTATATTGACACAATAAAAGACCGTGCCAGAATTGATAAAAAAACCATTGTACTTCCGGAGTCCAATGATAAAAGAACGCTAATTGCCGCATCTCATATATATTGAGGAAGGAATTGCCGATATCATCATGGTAGGTGATGAAGAAAAGATCATGGATGGCGCAAGATGGCTGGAAGTAGATTTGGATGGGATTACCGTTGTAAACCCAAAGACCTCTGATAAATTGGATTCCTATGTGAATTTATTATATGAAACAAGAAAATCCAAAGGAATGACTCCTGAAAAAGCAAGAGAAATTCTTCTAAACGACTACCTGACTTTTGGTGTGGTCATGGTAAAAGCCAATGACGCAGACGGAATGGTAGCCGGTGCCTGCCATGCAACCGCAGATACACTGCGTCCTTCCCTGCAGATTCTGAAAACCGCACCCGGTGTGAAACTGGTATCTGCATTTTTCGTAATGGATGTACCCAACTGCTCCTTCGGTGAGAACGGAACCTTCGTCTTTGCAGACTGTGGACTGAATCAGGATCCTACCGCAGAAGAACTGGCAGCAATTGCCGAGTCCTCTGCCAAAAGTTTTAAGAATCTGGTGGGAGGCAAGCCTATTATTGCGATGTTATCCCATTCCACAAAGGGAAGTGCGAAGCATGCACTGGTAGATAAGGTGGTAGAGGCAACCAGAATTGCCCATGAGCAATATCCGGGGCTGACACTGGATGGTGAGTTGCAGCTGGATGCAGCATTAGTACAGAGTGTAGGTAAATCCAAGGCACCCGGCTCTGAGGTTGCTGGGCATGCGAATGTTCTGATCTTCCCCAATCTGGATTGCGGAAATATCGGATATAAGCTGGTTCAGAGACTGGCTAATGCAGAGGCTTATGGCCCCATGCTACAGGGAATCTCTAAGCCGGTAAATGACCTGTCCAGAGGATGTTCCTGGCAGGATATCGTAGGTGTTGTAGCTTTGACTGCCGTACAGGCACAGGGATGATAAAATAGAATCTGCAGCAGGGACAAAGTACTTGAAAGTCTGCAGATTACGGAAAGGTATGATTGTTAAAATGAATATTCTGGTAATTAACTGTGGAAGTTCTTCTTTGAAATTTCAGCTGATTAATTCCGAATCCGAGGAAGTAATCGCAAAAGGTTTGTGTGAGCGTATTGGTATTGAAGGTAGCTGCCTGACCTACACTCCCCAGGGAGGTGAGAAACAGAAAACCGAGGCACCTATGGCAGACCACACCGCAGCCATTAAGATGGTACTGGATGCTTTGACCAATGAAAAGACCGGTGTTGTCAAAGATCTGGCAGAAATTGGAGCCGTAGGACATCGAATCGTACATGGCGGAGAGAATTTCTCACAGGCAACCATTATTGATGATGAAGTGATGAAAGCCATTGAGGATTGTAATGATTTAGCACCGTTACATAATCCGGCCAACTTAATCGGTATACAGGCATGTCGTGCGCTGATGCCTATGACCCCTATGGTATGTGTTTTTGATACCGCATTCCATCAGACCATGCCGGAGAAGGCATATCTTTATGGAATTCCTTATGAGTATTATGAAAAGTATAAAATCAGACGATATGGCTTCCACGGTACAAGTCACAGTTATGTTTCCAAGAGAGCGGCACAGGTTCTGGGGGCGAAATATGAGGACTTGAAGCTGATTGTCTGTCATCTGGGAAATGGTGCCAGCGTATCTGCCGTAAAGAACGGTGTGTGCGTGGATACATCCATGGGTCTGACTCCCCTGGAGGGATTGATCATGGGAACCCGTTCCGGTGACCTTGATCCTGCTATTATTGAGTTCCTCTGCCACAAGGAGAACAAGAGCGTGGATGAAGTCTTAACGATTTTAAATAAGAAATCCGGCGTGCTTGGTATGTCCAGAAATCTTTCTTCCGATTTCCGTGATCTGGAAGATGCTTACCTGGCAGGAGATGAAAATGCTGTCCGTACTATGGATGCTTTCTGCTACCGGGTTGCAAAATACATCGGTGCATATACTGCAGCCATGAACGGTGTGGATGCCATCTGCTTTACGGCCGG
>USSP01000209.1 GCA_900557385.1 uncultured Lachnospiraceae bacterium | reverse complement strand
ATATCTGCTTCGGAGCCATAGCTTGCATAGAGGAGCAGCCTTTTACACTTCTGATACATCTCTGTCTGTACAAACAGTTCCGTAATCCGTTGGTTGGCAGACTCCCGTTCTTCCGGGGAAAGTGCGCCCCGCACCTGTAGTGCCTTGTGGCGCAGTGCTTTTTTCAAATCATCCATTTTATTTCTTTTTCTTTCCAAACTTTTCGCCCAGATTAGTAATGGAACCATCTTCATTCTGGATATTGATATTATTTAACTGAGCCTTCAGATTTCCCCGGACGCTGGCAATGTAATCTTCCCGAAGCTGTTTTTGCTCCGCTTTTTCTTCTTCTGTCAGTCCCTCTTTCTGGGATTTATGATAAAGCTCGTTAATCCGGGCAATTTTTTGATTCATGTTCATGAGTTTGCTATCTCCTTTTTTATGATATTCCATTCTTCAATTAAATCATCCAGTCGAAAAGCTGCATTCGCCGGACTGGTGGATGGAAGTTTTACTGCTTCCCGTCTGGTCTGGGGATACAGGTATTTCCGATAAAGTTCCCAGGATTTATTTCCGTTGGCGCAGATCAGCCGAATATCTGCATGGTTCAAAATCCGGGAGATATCGTTCGGTACCACATCCCGGATGCTGGAATCGGAAGAACCGGTGATGGTACAGCTTCCGATCACATCCCATACCGCTATATGATGGGATAACAGCATTTCTTTTTTCTCCGGTATCGTTTCCGGCACGGGACATTCCAGAATGCCGGACAGCACCTTCCAGAAACGGTTCTGCTTATGTCCGTAGAAAAATTGCGCTTCTCTGGATTTCACGGAAGGGAAGCTTCCCAGAATCAGCACTCTGGAATGTGCATCATAGACAGGTTCAATATTGTGAACCTGGTGCATCGGCTTTTCTTTTTCCGTCATGGTCTGGCTCCTTCGTCAGAAAAAGGCTGAAATTTTGCACCGATAACTTCTGCCACCCGAAGTCCGTCCATAGCTGCAGAGGTGATTCCTCCGGCAAAACCGGCACCCTCTCCACAGGGATAAAGCCCCTGTACTTCACTTTCCAATTCCTGATTCCGGCAGATGCGCACCGGGGAGGATGTCCGGCTTTCGACACCGCTTACCATGGCTTCTCCATTGGCAAAGCCATGTAAAATATGGTCAAAATGCTCCATTCCCTCCACGAATGCCTGATTCATTTCTCCGGTCAGAATTTCATGAACGGGAGCTTTCACAATTTCTCCCTTATGACAGGGCTGGAAATCCTTGTAAAAATTCTCGCCGTGACTGGATGCCGGTTCTCCGGTAACTGCTTTCTTAAAATCACCGTAGGTTTCTACCGGAACCTTCCCTTGTCCCAGCTCCCAGGCTTTTTTCTCCAGCTTTCTCTGAAAGGCAATACCGGCTAATGCACTGTTATCCGGATAGTCCTTAGGTGTGACGGATACAATGATGGCACTGTTAGCGTTGGCACCGTCCCGTTTGCTGTAACTCATGCCATTGACGGCAACCATCCCTTCTTCGGAAGAAGCATTTACCACATAACCGCCGGGACACATACAGAAGGAATACACGCCTCGCCCCGTGGAAGTTTTTGCTGTTACCTTGTAAGCTGCGGTAGGCAGGCCACCCGCTTCATGGAAACAGCCGTATTGGTCGTTATCGATGAGACGCTGGGGATGCTCCACACGGAATCCCACCGCAAAAGACTTCGCTTCCATGGGGACACCTTTCGTCTGTAACATCGCATAGGTATCCCTTGCGCTATGTCCGATTGCCAGAATACAAATGGAGGTGTCCAGCCGCTCCTGATCATTGATGCATACACCGGTAATTTTTCCATCTTCCATGTAAAAATCCGTCACTTTACTGTGAAACCGGATTTCTCCACCATGGAATTGGATTGCTTCCCGAATATGCTTGACCACATCAGTCAATACATCGGTTCCGATATGGGGCTTCGCATCATATAAAATATGCTCCGGAGCTCCTGCTTCCACAAAAATTCGCAGCACCTCCCTGCCTCTGCCATCCTTGTCTTTTACCAGTGTATTCAGTTTCCCATCAGAAAAGGTACCGGCGCCACCTTCCCCGAATTGTACATTGGATTCCGGTTTGAGCACACCGGTTTTCCAGAAATTTTCCACATCCTGTTGTCGGGCTTCTACGTTCGCCCCCCGTTCTAACAGAATGGGACGATACCCGTGAAGAGCAAGCATGTATCCGGCAAACAGTCCGCAGGGACCGGTGCCTACGATAACCGGTCGGTGGGTCAGAAACTCGCCACCCGGTTTGGGAAAATGATAACACTGAGGTGTTATCTTCTGTACCTGGTTTTTATCTTTTATCCGTTTTAAATAGGCATCTTCTTTTCCCTTGACCTGGACATCCACCGTATAGCTATAGACGATGTCCGGTTTTTTCCGTGCATCAATGGAGCACTTTAAAATATCCAGCTGTGTTATGTCTTCTGGTGTACACCCTAGGATCTTTCCGGTTTTCTTATATAATGCCTGTTTAAGTGCCTCACCCTGTACGGAAGGTGGGAGCTTCAACTGATTGATTCGAAGCATTCTTATCCTCTTTCTGTTTTTATATTGCCATGTTTTCTCTGCCAGCCGCTTCTCCGGCGATCCAACCGCTCGTCCATGCCCATTGCAGATTGTAGCCGCCGCAGATGCCGTCTACATCCAAAAGTTCGCCGCACAGGTAAAGTCCCGGTACTTTGACCGATTGGAAATTTTCGTCAATTTCCTGCAAAGGGACACCGCCTGCTGTTACCTGTGCCTGGGCAAAATCGTTGAGTGCGATGGCTTTTACCAGGAAATGTTTAAAGCATTCCAGAAGCTGTTCCACTCTTTGGGCAGAAGCTTCTGTTTCTTCTTGCAATCCGTTCTGCTTTAAGATACAGGAGAATAGTTTACTGTTTAACATTCCACCCAAAAGCTTCCCTAAGGTGGCAGGCTGTGTGTCACTGTATGCTAATTTGGATTGCAGGTTACGGTGTAAATACTCCATGGTAAAATCCGGTAAAAAATCTAATTCCACGGTCACGCCCGAACCCGTTTCATCATTTATGTTATGTAAACCATCAAGCTGTTCTCCGATAACATGGCTTACCTGGAAGGTGGGAATACCAGAAATACCATAGTCGGTTAGCTGGACTTCTCCTGTGTTCTCTGCCAGGATCTCCGTCTCTTTATCAGAAAACACGCGTACCGTGGCAGCGGTTCTTACTCCTGCCAGCATTTTAAAAAATTCACCCTCACATTTCACGCCGCAAAGAGCCGGCCGACAGCCGGATACATGATGTCCCAATCCCGCAGCCAGTGCCAGACCACTGCCATCAGAACCCAGCGCCGGTGCTGCTTTTCCTCCGCCTGCCAGAATGACTTTATCGAACAGGGTATGATTTCGTAAATTTTTCTTGTCGCAGCCTTCTCCCGGTTGGAATACCAGCTGAAAATGCCCATCCGGTCGTTTCTTCACTGCCAGTACTTTCACATCACAGAAGATCGTTACTTTTTTCTGCTGCAGTTTCCGGTTTAAAAGTTCCACCACGGTGCTCGCCTGCCCGGAATAGGGATAAAGGTAACCCTCCCGGTTACGGATCAGCATTCCTTCCTGCTCAAAAAATGTGCAGACTTCTTTCACTCCAACCTGATGCAGAGCTTGTTCTACTTTTTCTATATCGGAAGCATAAAAAAAATCCGCTGCACGAAAACCCGGTTTTTGCATTTCCGTATTGGAAAAATTGCAGTGCCCGTTTCCTGTTGCGTAGATTTTTTTACCAATCTTTTCTTTTTGTTCGAAGCAGGTCACCTCGGCACCCTTGCCTGCTGCATGAATGGCTGCCATCATGCCGGATGCACCTGTCCCGATTACTGCAATTTTCATTGGATATCTGTACCTTTCCATAAAAGTTTCTGCTCCTATCATACCCCTAACTGGAATAAGACTCAAGAAAATTGTACAAGACTTCCTTTCCTTCCATCTTTTTACCCTGGATAATCTCCTGCTGTAAATCTTCCGGCAGA
>USSP01000208.1 GCA_900557385.1 uncultured Lachnospiraceae bacterium | reverse complement strand
CCGGCACAGAAAAAATACCGCATAGGACGCCTTTGTATGGTAGGTATTGCTGCTGGGGATGTGGGAAATATGATTGACCGTGTGCTTCAGGACTTTGTGGTAGACTTTATCTACTTTGTGCCTATTAATTTTCCGATTTTTAATGTGGCGGATATTTATGTTACGCTGTCGACCATTGGTCTGGTGATTCTTTTGATGTTTGTATACAAGGAACAGGATTTAAGTTTCCTGAGCTTTCAGCAGAAAAAGCTTAGGGATGTAGATAATTCAAATGGTGGAAAGTAAGGAGTGTATGCCATTATGGATACCTTTCGGTTTGAAATTACAGATGAATTAGAGTATTTGCAGGGAGAGCGCATTGATAAGGCGCTCTCTGTTCTTGTGGACAGTATTTCCCGTTCTTTCGTACAGAAGCTGATCCGTGAGGGCGCAGTACTGGTAGGGGATAAACCGGTAAAAGCCAATTATCGTCTGCATGTTGAGGATGTGGTCTGCTTTGAACTTCCGGAAAATGAAGAACCGGACATCCTGCCGGAAGATATTCCTTTGTCCATTCTCTATGAAGACGAAGACATTCTTGTGGTGGATAAGCCTAAGGGAATGGTTGTGCATCCTGCAGCAGGGCATTACAGCGGTACACTGGTCAATGCGGTGATGTATCACTGTGGAGATTCCCTGTCGGGAATTAACGGAGTGATGCGGCCGGGAATCGTCCATCGGATTGACCGGGATACAACGGGTTCCCTGGTCATCTGTAAAAACGATGTGGCTCACCGGGCACTGGCAGAGCAGTTCAAGGTTCACTCCATTACCCGGAAATATCGGGCTATCTGCATGGGCGTGTTGAAAGAGGATACCGGAACCATACATAAGGCGCTGGCAAGGGATCCCAAAGACCGGAAAAGGATGGCAGTGACAACGCAGGAAAATGGCAAGGATGCCATCACACATTACCGGGTATTGGAACGGTTTAAAAACCACACTTATATAGAATGCGAGCTGGAAACCGGGCGGACGCATCAGATCCGTGTCCACATGGCGAGCATTGGTCATCCGCTTCTGGGAGATGAGGTCTACGGGAACGTTAAGAATGCATATCATTTAGAAGGACAGACGCTCCATGCATGGAAATTAGGTTTTATTCACCCACGGACACAGGAGTATGTGGAATTTGATGCACCCCTGCCGCCATATTTCCAGAAGCTTTTACAAATTCTTTAGAAATTTTTAAGAAATATGTTGATAAATGTTGCGAAGCAATAGAGATTATGCTACACTGATTTAGCGTGATAGAGTGTTATTGAGAATCAAAGGGGTTGTTTTATGACTGCAAATGACTATTTGGATAGATTGCTGGTGCGCTATTCAGGTATGTTTGATATTTATCAGCCATATCGTATAGAAGAAGAGGAATACCCTGCGTATGGGTATTTTTTTTCGCATAATGAGAAATACGTTTTAATACGGGAAGCCAATCTCTGGGCGGTAGACAGCTTTGAACATATGCTGTTTGATGTCAGGGAGCAGATTACAGTGGATGATATCAACCGGGCAGATCGCGTGATTCGCGAATATATGGAGCCGGTACTGGTTTGCAAAGGTGAGAAAATGCCTGAAAAGAACCATATGTACAGCTACCTGACATTCGTTTTTGTCGTGGATCAGACACCGGATCCGGAAGTTATCAGGAAAGTCAGAAAATACAAATTTGAAAAAGGCTACCAGTTCAATATCCGGGGCTATTCCAGCGGAAGAATGATATTGGTTGATACTTCTTCCGAGGAGGTTTATACTAACTATCAGGCCAGAAAGGGAAAGAAACTCTTTCGGGAAACCTTCGAGGATGTGAAGAAAGGGAAGATCACGTTTTCCCAGCTTTGTGAAAAGCATGAAATCACACCGTTTACCCAGGAAATGGAGAAAGAGCGAAAGGACCAGTCTAAGGGGAAGGCTGATGGAGTGTGATCCATTCCGAACATGATATGAAACAGATCAGATTCTGTTTTATATAAATCTCACATGTTAAAATTTTATGATAGGAGGAAAAAAGTGTGAGTGGAGTATTATTAATCTTACTTGGCATCGTAATTTTCGTAGTTGCGTACATGACATACGGTAAATTCCTTGCGAAATCATGGGGCATTGATCCGTCCCGCACCACACCGGCTCATACGTTAGAAGACGGTGTAGACTATTGTCCTGCTAAGACCCCTGTTCTTATGGGACATCATTTCTCATCCATCGCAGGCGCAGGCCCGATTAACGGACCGATTCAGGCAGCTTACTTTGGCTGGGTACCCTGTTTCTTATGGATTGTCATCGGTGGTATTTTCTTCGGTGCAGTTCAGGACTTCGGTTCTTTATTTGTTTCCATTCGTCATGATGGTAAATCTCTTGGTGAAGTTATTGAGGATACCATCGGTCATAGAACCCGTGTGTTATTTACCGTGTTTGCATGGCTGGTATTATTACTGGTAATTGCAGCATTTGGTGATATTGTAGCAAGCTCTTTTGCCGGAAGCGCGGCAAACGGTTCTGTTGCAACCGCATCCATTCTGTTCATTTTCCTGGCAATCGGTTTTGGTTTTGCTGTATACAGAAAGAATGCATCCATGGTAGTTGCATCTGTTGTAGGTGTTATCCTGCTGGCATTATGTGTAGTAATTGGTCTGTTTTTCCCGATCATGCTGCCGAAGTCTTTCTGGATCGGTTTTGTATTTGTTTACATTATGATCGCATCTGTAACTCCTGTATGGATTCTGTTACAGCCTCGTGATTATCTGAGTTCTTATTTACTGTATTTTATGATGATTGCTGCCGTAATCGGTATTATCGGCGCACATCCTACGATTCAGACACCTGCATTTGTAGGTTTCCATGTAGGAAATAACTACATGTTCCCTGCATTGTTCATCACCATTGCATGTGGTGCGGTTTCCGGTTTCCATTCTCTGATTGCATCCGGTACCACCTCCAAGCAGTTGGATAATGAAAAAGATGCTCTGTTAGTTGGTTACGGTTCCATGTTAATCGAGTGTGTACTGGCAGTCATCTCCCTGATTACCATCGGTTATCTGTCTGTTGATGGATCTCAGGCTGCAGTTAAAGAGGCTCTTGGTCTGGAGGCCATTTCCCCGACCATTATCTTCGGTACTGCAATTTCCGGATTCTTCGCAGATATGGGATTTGGTGAGAGTGCAATCAACGCTACCTACACCATCATCTGTCTGGCAGTTTCCTGCTTCTGCTTAACCTCTTTGGATACTGCAACCAGACTGGGACGTTTCATGTTCCAGGAGTTGTTTGCAACCAAGAAAAACGGCGAGAAGAACATTCTGTCCAATATGTATGTTGCAACCGTAATCACCGCACTGGGCGGCTTCGTTCTGTGTCTGGCTGGTTACTCCAAGGTATGGCCTCTGTTCGGTGCTGCGAACCAGTTAGTAGCAGTTCCTGCTTTCCTGGCTATTGCATGCTACTTAAAGAAGATCGGAAAGAACAACAAGATGCTGTTCATCCCCATCATCTTCATGGCTGCTGCAACCTTAACCTCTCTGTGCATGACTTTCGTAAACAATATCAAGAGCATTGCTGTTGCAGAGGGCGCTGCTAAATTTACCTGTGTACTGCAGGATGTAATCATTGTTCCTTTAGTAGTACTGGCTATTATCTTACTGATTGATGGTGCTAAGGCACTGCTTGCTAAGAAGGCAGCTTAAGATTAAGAAAATCGTTCTAGTATAAACAAAAAAAGTCGCCGTTTCAGTGATTTCAAGTCACGGGACGGCGACTTTTTGCGCACACTTGTATTACTTCCCTGCCTGATTTAGGAAAAAATAGGATTCTGAGGTTTTGTGATAAAAAATTCTGACAAAGACCTCTTTTTTTAGACATCATTTTGTATACAAAAATAGTTTTATGAATTTTAAATAAAAATCAGAAATACATTCTGTAAATTACGCCAAAAAGGAAAAAAATGGCGGTATTGTATTGACACATAAAAATTCTAATGATAAAATTTGAATACAAA
>USSP01000207.1 GCA_900557385.1 uncultured Lachnospiraceae bacterium | reverse complement strand
TATGATTTTATTTTAGATAATGTAAATTTTCCGGAATTAATTTACATTTAAAATCATATATTAAGAACATGTGTTTGTATATATCGTACATCTGTTCGGGGTTTCTTGCAAGTGTTTTTTCCGTCTTATTTATCTTTCTTCTTTTTACCTTTGGAATCGGAAGCCTTACTCTTTTTCTTGGAATCCTTGTCCTTCTCCTTGGACTTTTCCCGTTCGCTATCCCGCTCCCGCTGTTTTTCTTTCTCCAGCTTGCGGTACTGCTTGTAACCGTCGATGTCATAACGCTGCTGATAGATATCATACAGTCTGCTGTACTCTCCACCATCCACTTCCCGGATGCTCTTTAAATATTTATGGGTGTCAAAATCATCGGAGGTGGTTTCAATCATGGCAACTGCCACATTGGAGCAGTGAGCGCTGATTCGTTCAAAATCAGTCAATATGTTATTGAAAGCAAAGCCCTGTTTCATTTCGCATTTGCCGGCACGGAGACGGGCAATATGGCGGCTTTTTAACTCATTGCAGAGACTGCCGATCAGTTCCCGCAAAGGCTCGACTTTCACTGCGGTTTCCAGATTGTCCTCACAGAATCCGTTGACGGTCAAATCCAGGATTTCCCGGACTGCCCCGCCTAATACGCTCAACTCATAATACGCCTCATCCGAGAAGGAAATCTTCTTCTCATGGAGTTCATTGGCTGCATTTGCCAGATTCAGGGCATGATCACCCAGACGTTCAAAGTCGCTGATGGTATGAAGGAACACGGAAACCTCTTTGGTCTGGTTCTCCGTCAAAGGCTTTCCGGTCAGCTGCATCAGATAGGTTCCCAGCTTGTCCTCGTATTTATCAATGATATTTTCCTTTTCCTGTACCTTATGATAGTCCTCCTCGGTATAGGCACTTAGCAGTCCCATGGAGCGCATGATGCTCTTTCTCGCCATCCGTGCCATACCGTTGATGGCAGTATGGCTCTGGTTAATTGCCAGTGCAGGATAAGCCAGGAAACGTTCCTCCAACAAATCGAAATCTGCCTGCTCCGCTTTGTCCTCTGCAGTGTCTCTGACCAGAGTAAATACCAACTTCTCGATGAGTTTGATAAAAGGGAACAGAATCATAACCGTTGCCAGACGGAATACGGAGTTCAAGATAGCGATGCCCACCGGTGTCATCACCATATCCAAAAAATCAAAATGAACGAAAGCATTCACCGTATAAAAGGCAATGGACCAGAAGATCATACCGAATAAATCATTCATCAGGTAGATCAAAGCGGTACGTTTACCATTTTTGTTGGTGCCGATGGAAGATAACAGAACGGGACAAGCCGCACCTACACCGATACCCATAGTAACAGGGAATGCGGAGGAAAAGGTGATGGCTCCGGTTACGGATAATGCCTGCAGAATACCTACGGAGGCAGATGCACTCTGCAATACGGCAGTGATGAGAATTCCCACAAGAATTCCCACAAAGGGATTACTGAAAGATGTGAGCATACTGATGAAATGCTCGTTTTCACGAAGAGGTGCCACTGCACCGCTCATGGTCTGCATTCCCATCATCAGTATGGTAAAGCCAAGTAAAATATCTCCCACGTTCCGGTGGGTGGATTTCTTTGCAAGCATGCGGAACAAAATTCCGATGATTGCCACAACAGCAGCGATGGTCGCTGTGGAAAGTAACTGTGCTATTCCACTGGATCCGTCAATATAGGAAAGACAGAGAATCCAGCCGGTCACACTGGTACCGATATTGGCTCCCATGATAATTCCGATTGCCTGGGATACCTTCATCATGCCGGAATTTACAAATCCCACAACCATAACAGTGGTGGCGGAGGATGACTGGATAATCGCAGTCACCACCGTTCCCAGAAGTACGCCCTTCAGGGGGGTGCTTGTCAGCTTGTACAAAATCAGTTCCAGTTTCTCACCGGCAGCTTTTTTCAAGCCATCCCCCATCAGGGACATACCAAACAGGAAAAGTGCTACACCACTAAGCAATGTCAAAATTAAGGTAATGTTGTTCACGAAAGTGTCCTCTTTATTCTCTAATCATTTTTACTCTATCAGTATTCATTTTGATTATAATACACTTTACATGAATTTTTCCAGCACTTTACATATTTTTTACATTCCGTTATTCGATGACAAAGTTATTCACATTTTTACGCAGTTCTTCGGCGGATTGTTCTGCCTGCTTTGCGTTCTTCATCACCTCGGCGGAACCACTGGAAATGGATACGGTTTTCTGGGCAATACTAGTGGTTCCCTGGGCACTGTCGTTGGAAGCGGTGGTAATACCATCGATGGACTCGGTAATGCTGTTGATGGAGGCTACCAGTTCCTGAGAAGCTGCGCTGAAATCTGCCACCAGGTCATTAACCGCAGCCGCGTCGTTGTTGTAATCGTCAGCCATCTTTTCAAACAGATTAAAGCTGTCCACCACGTCATGATCCACGAAGTCCATCATGCGATTCGAGTCTTTCGCAAGATTTTCTACCGCATGGTTTACATTTTCTGTCACCTTCTGGATATTGGCAACCGCCTCTTTGGACTGTTCCGCCAGCACACGGATTTCCTCTGCCACAACGGCAAAGCCTTTTCCTGCTTCTCCGGCACGGGCTGCCTCAATGGATGCATTTAACGCAAGGAGATTGGTCTGACCGGTAATGGAAAGAATGGAATCCGCCAAAACGCTGATTTGCTCCACAACCTTTGCCTCCTCCAGAGCCTGTTCCAGACTGCCACGGATTTCTTTACGCATCTGTGCCATCTTCTGGCGGTTTGCCACGGCTGCTGTCTTGGTCTCGGAGGCACGTTTATGGATGGAATCAGACTCTTCCGCGCCGTCCTGTGCACGCACAGCAATTTCTCTGGCTGCCCCGTCAATCTGCTGGGTCATGGTATTGATCTGCTCCGCAGAAGCTGCGGTTTCTTCGGTGCTTGCTGCCAGTTCCTCGGTGGTGGCAGACACATCCTCGATTTCTCCGTTCAATGCATAGACATTTTTGTCAATGCTCTCTACGACAACATCAATATTGGCAGCCTCGTCTTTTACCTTCGCCAGCAGTCCACGCACGGAATCCCGCATGGTTTCCAGTTCCTGTGCCAGTTTTCCGAAATCATCGCGACGCTTATGTAACTGTTTCGGAACAGGTTGTGCAAAGTTTCCTCCCGCAATCACATCAATGCTTGCAGAAACCTTCTTTAAGGATTTGGTAATATCCGTTGCGATCAGCACAATCAGAACGGTTAAAAAAAGCAGTAAAAGAATACATGCGATAAAAATAGTCGTCGTGGTCGTGGTTACAAAGGAAGCAAGTTCCCCATCCCTTGCAGCTACCTCCTGATCGATATAATCTGTATAATTGCCGGTTCCTACCACCCAGTCAAAGGGTGCGAAATATTCACTGTAGGAACGTTTGGGGGAGGATTCGGTTTCTCCTTCTTTCGGGAATACATAGTCTACATATCCGCCGCCTTCTTCCACTGCCACGCGGATGATTTCCTTTACCATCTTATAGCCGTTGGCATCTTCTGTTTCCATACGGTTGGTTCCTTCCGTATCATTTCCCAAAAGAACCACATTCGTTCCGTCTGCCTGGTCAATCCAGAAGTACCCGGCATCTCCATAACGCATCTGGCGTACCTCATCCGCAGCAACCTCTTTTGCCTCCTGCAGGGTGTACTTGCCATTTTCATATTCACCATTAATCTCATTCAGCAGCGAAATTACAACACCCACCTGCTGTTTGATTGTCTGGTCATAATTCTCCCGAATCGTTGATTCTGTCGTCGCTATCGCTTTGTTTTTTATCAGAATCATACTCTGCAGCGATATGACACAGGTAAATGCCTCGGTGAAAATCACAATGAGCAGAATCAGAATCAATTTTGTTCTTACTTTCAAATTTTTCATGTGTCCTCCCTCTGTCAAAATATT
This sequence comes from uncultured Lachnospiraceae bacterium, assembly GCA_900557385.1. Lineage (GTDB taxonomy): Bacteria > Bacillota > Clostridia > Lachnospirales > Lachnospiraceae > UMGS2037. Next base: position 130 of record USSP01000207.1, on the reverse strand, counting down.
TTCATAAAAATATTCCGGCATTTTTTCTATATAAACATTGTAGCATTCTTCCATCCTTTGGTCAATGTAGCGAAACGGGGGGAAGAAGGGGGGGGGCGCCTCCCCCTCTTTCTTTCACCCCCCCCCCCGA
>USSP01000206.1 GCA_900557385.1 uncultured Lachnospiraceae bacterium | reverse complement strand
TTGGCAAAGGCCAGCTGCTGGTTATTATGGGCATGAATACCGATTTTCTTATTATATTTTTCTCCGATTGCCACATATTTTTCAGACAGACGGATGATCTGCTCCGGATACAGGCTTCCATAGCTGTCTACCAGATAAATAATATCTACGTTGGACTGTCCCAGCATCTCCAATGCCGCATCCAAATCGACTTCACTTGCTTTGGAAATTGCCATAATATTACAGCTTACCTCGTATCCCTTTCTTTTTGCATCCTCAATCATATCAATGGCAGCCGGAATCGTATTGATATAGGTTGCCACGCGAATCATATCAATGGGACTGTCTTTCTTGGGTAAAATATCCTTTTTGTAGTCACAGCGGCCGACATCTGCCATAACACTGATTTTCATATCCGTCTTGTTATCTCCCACAATTTCCCGGATATCCTTGTCATCACAAAATTTCCACTTACCGAATTTCTTTACATCAAAGAGCTCCTTAGATGCTTTGTAACCAAACTCCATATAGTCCACACCGGCTTTTAAGTTTGCCAGATACAAATCTCTCACAAATTCATCTGTAAAATAAAAGTCATTGGTAAGTCCTCCATCACGCAGAGTACAATCCAGGACTCGTAAATCCGGTGCATAAGACATTAATGTACGATTATCTTTTCTCATGGGTCAACACTCCTTTTCGTAAAGTGATTTTGTTAAACGGTGAACTTGTGGAAGCTCTTCTTTCCTTTTTTTACCAGAAACTCCTCGGCACCGATTTCTTCTTTGGTATAAGCTGCCTTCACATCGGTAACCTTTTCATTTTTTACCGTGACACCGCCCTGTTCAATCGCACGTCTTCCCTCCGTACGATTCGTAACCATTTTTCCTTTTACCATCAGACCGATGAGATCAATTTTACCATCCCGCAAATCTTCATCGGTAATCTGGGTTGTGGGCACATTTTCTGTGCTGCCTCCGCCTACAAAGAGAGATTTTGCAGCACTCTCCGCTTTCGCTGCCTCCTCATCACCGTGTACCAGCGCCGTCAATTCTTTCGCCAGGATTTCTTTCGCCTGATTTAACTGACTGCCCTCCCATTGATCCATCTCATCGATCTGCTCTAAGGGAAGGAAGGTGAGCATACGCAGACATTTCAGTACATCCGCATCGCTGACATTTCTCCAGTACTGATAAAACTCGTAGGGAGATGTTTTATCGGGATCAAGCCATACTGCCCCTTTCTGGGTTTTACCCATTTTCTTTCCCTCGGAATTTAAGAGAAGGGTAATGGTCATGGCATAGGCATCTTTTCCAAGCTTTTTACGGATCAGATCGGTACCGCCTAACATATTGCTCCACTGGTCATCGCCACCAAACTGCATATTGCAGCCATATCTTTTATACAGCTCCAGGAAATCGTAGCTCTGCATGATCATGTAGTTAAACTCCAGGAAGCTTAAACCCTTTTCCATACGCTGCTTGTAACACTCTGCACGCAGCATATTGTTTACGGAGAAGCAGGCTCCGATATCACGGATAAACTCAATATAATTTAAGTCTCTGAGCCACTCTGCATTGTTTACCATCATTGCCTTATCGGGACCGAATTCGATGAAACGGCTCATCTGTTTTTTGAAACACTCACAGTTATGATCTATGGTTTCCGTGGTCATCATGGAACGCATGTCGGTACGACCGGAAGGATCACCGATCATGCCGGTTCCGCCACCGATCAAAGCGATGGGCTTGTTGCCTGCCTGCTGCAGACGTTTCATCAGGCAAAGTGCCATGAAATGTCCTACATGGAGAGAGTCTGCGGTAGGATCAAAGCCGATATAAAAGGTTGCCTTTCCGTTATTGATCAATTCTTTGATCTGCTCCTCGTCTGTAAGCTGTGCCAGAAGTCCTCTGGCCTGTAATTCTTCGTAAATTTTCATTGAAGGATCCTCTCTTTCCAAATACTTTTACCCTATGGGTATGCTCTGTGTGCATCCTTGCGGAGCATTTTGTTTGATAGGAATTTCCTATCAAACAAAAAAACCCATCCTCAAGCAATGATGCTTAAGGACGGGCTGTACGCTCGTGTTACCACCTTAATTCACAAGCTGCTCACACAGCTTGCCTCAGTAAGTACGGAGATATAAGTCTCGATACTCTCCTGCGATAACGTACAGGCGACGTTGCAGCCTAATACCGGAACGGATTCGGTGCACAGCTCCGAGATGTATTCACGTGGAAGTTCCCCTGCGCCTCTCATCCACCGGCTGCTTTCTGTAGGTTTTGCTTCTCGCTACTTGTTCTCTTCTTCGCTTTTCTCTATAAACTGATTTGTATTTTAATCGCTTTCTTCCGGGATGTCAACCCCTGTTCTTAAAATTTACCAAGCTGCTGATTCTTCCGATACTCGCCGGCAGAAACACCGCACTCTGCCTTAAACAGCTTCATAAAATGCTTCTCGTTATCATACCCGATCTGTCTGCAGATTTCATTAACCCGCAAATCCGTCTCTGCCAGCAGCCGTTTTGCTTCCCGCAGCCGTACTTCCTTCACATAATCCACGAAATTCTTGCCGGTATATTGCTTGAAGGAATAAGAGAACAGGGAATAATTCATGGACACATAGTTGGATACCACTGCCATATTCAGATCGCTGGCATAATTCTCATCCACATACTGAATTGCCTGCATCATTTTATGGCGGTTTTTATTCACATCAAACTGTTTTCCAATCTCCTCCTGCATCCATAATACGAAATCAATCACTGCATTCTCGTACTCCGCAAGAGAATCATAGCGCCAGATCTCCCGTAATTCCGCGTATTCCTCTCCACGCTCTTCCAGGATACTTTTGTAGGTTCTGGAAGCCTCTTCAAAAAAGTCCTGCATACAGCGTTCAAAGTCGGAAGGACTGATTCTTCCCCCCTTCGTCTCATGAAAGAAACCGGTCCAAGCCTTTCGCAGCTCTTCCTTTTTCTCGGTACCAATCAGCTGTACCCGCTGCATGCAGCCACTCTGATCTATGTATTTTTCTGCTTCTGCCAGAAGACTCTCCGGAATATTTTCTATTCTTTGATTATCCCAGACCTCATTACTCGTCCTGCAAAATGCTTTCTTACGCATTGCACATGCTTCTTCAAATCCGTCTCTTACCTGTGCAAAGCCGCTGTGCAGTCCACTGATTCCATAATGGGCTTCGGAAAGATCCTTCTTTATAATTTCTTCCAATACCCCTTCCTTGGCTAAAAGTACCTGCATCAGCCCAACATCTCTTACGAAAAACATTCCTTCTGCGGTTTCCGGAAAATCTCCATGATTCATACAGCATACCCGGAAGCTCTCAGGGAAGAACCCTTCGCCATATTGCTTTTCCAGTTCCGCGATTTCCTCTGCTCCGATCTCTTCCGATTGCATCAGATGCTTTAGCTGACGGTATCCGATTTGTTCAATATTCCGGTTTTTGTCTTTTGTCTCCTGCAGTTCTTTTTCCAGCTTCTGTAAAATCTCCGTAATTTTTTCACGTTCCACCGGCTTCAGTATATATTCCCGTACCCCCTGACGTAACATTTCCACTGCGTAGGTGAAATCTTCATAGCCGCTCACCGCCACCGTAAGGGGGACATGGGGAAGTGCCTGCATCTGTTTCACCAGTTCAATTCCATCCATCTTGGGCATGCGGATATCCGTGAACATCACATCCACCTTTTCTTCCTTCAAAATCTCCAACGCAGTCTGTCCATTGTTGCATTCCAAAATGACCCGCACAGGTACTCCGCTGCGCTGAATCATCGTCTTTAACCCCTGTCTGATCAGTTTTTCATCTTCCACCACCAGTATGGTATCCATAATCAACCTCTCTTTTCTAACCCTTTATCCGTTACTGCTTCCTTATGCAAAATAGGAATCCGAACCATTACCTTCGTATAAGCTCCCAGCTTGGATGCAATCTGTATACCGTATGTTTCGCCAAAAGCAATATGAATCCGGTCCTGTACATTTTTCAGACCGATTCCGTTTCCACTGCCGCCATCCGACTCAATCTCTCCGGCTATTTTTTTCTCCAGACATTCCAGTTCTTCCTCTGTCATGCCTTTTCCGGCATCGGAAATTTCAATAA
>USSP01000205.1 GCA_900557385.1 uncultured Lachnospiraceae bacterium | reverse complement strand
CCGCAGGTACAGAGCGTCCTTCTCTTTGGGGGAAAGGCTTAAAATCGTATTATAAATGCGGATTGCTTCCTCGGCATTTCCCTGTTTGTAATAGGCAGTGGCCAGATAGTAATTCATATCGTAATCCATATTCTGCACCCTGCCATCACTGCTCTTCAGCGCCATTTCAAAGGCATTTGACGCCTCCGTATACTGGGTCAGCCCCATATAGGCAAGTCCTCTGGCACGATAAAGCAGGCGGGTATCCTCTCCCGCAGTTTCCGCTTCCTCCAGACTGGTCAACGCCTGTTCGTAATTTTGCGCTGCAATCGCCTGCATGCCTTCGTCAATGTGCTGTCGGCTTACTCTTCCGCAACCGGTGAGCATCAAAACACATACACTCATGACAGTCAGGCGCATGACTGCTTTTTTCTTCATTGGTTTCCTCATTTCCACGCCTAGCTGCGCAGGGGACTGCAATCCAGACTTTCAAACCGGGTAAAGAAGGGCAGAAGCCATTCCTTTACCTTTGCCACACCGCCGGACTGTCTGGTTTCAATATTTAAAGGTAAAATAGGATCATGGAGAGACATACGGAGAAGCAGCCAGCCCTGTACGCCATCCTTATCCACATTGACGCGGATTCCCTCATGGTTTACCGGCACTTTGGAAAAGCCCACTTCCTTCTGTACAAACGCATCAAACTGCTTCAAAACTTCCGCGCCGTATTCTTTAAACTCTTCCAGGTTAATCTTAAAACGGCACTCTGCAGCTTCCGCAGGATGTCCCAGCTTTGCAATGGAAGCCGCAATGGATTTGCCCTGCTTCTTGCATCTGGCCAGTTCACAGATAATCTTGACGCTCATATAAGCGCCATCATCCAGGAAGTAATTTTCCTTCAGTGCGCCGTGACCGGAAGTCTCGATGGCAAGCTGACTGTCGATCCCCTCGTTATTTAAACGGATGGACTCATTGATAACATTGCGGTAGCCACGTCTGAAACGGTGATGCTTCAGTCCCAGTTCCTGCTCTAAGAATACGGCCAGTTCATCACTGGTCACGGAGTCCGTAACAATGGTCGTACCGGGATGCTCTCTTGCCACAATCACACCCATCAGGGCGATAATGGCATTCCGGTTGATTTCCTCCCCATCATCGAATACGGCTGCCGCACGATCCACATCGGTGTCAAAAATCACACCCAGATCTGCATGGGACTCCACAGCCGCCTTGCGGATTGCTTCCATTGCCTGGGGATTTTCCGGGTTGGGAATGTGATTGGGGAAATGTCCATCCGGGTCAAGGAATACACTTCCGGTGGTGTCCGCACCCAAAGGCTGCAGTACCTGGCTTGCGAAGAAACCACCCGCACCGTTTCCGGCATCCACTACGATATGTAAGCCTTGGAGCGGCTTGTCCCCTCCATCCCGCAAAGCCTTGCAGATGACCTTCCGAAGATGCTCGCTATAATGCTCCAGTAAAGGACAAACCTCTACTGCCTGGCGTTTTTCTTCCGGTACATATTCCGTGTAGACTTCCTCTACGGCATCTTTAATAATTTCGTGAATATCCTCATGTTCCAATCCGCCCTCTTTGGTGAAAAATTTCAAACCATTGCGGTTGAAAGGAAGATGACTGGCTGTAATCATTACAGAGCCGTCATACTCCAGCCCCGGAAGCACCGTTGCCATAAACATGGAAGGAGTGGAGGACAAACCACAATCCACTGCAGCTGCACCAGTCTCTGTCATTCCATCAATAACAGCTGTTTTTAATTGTTCTGCAGACAGACGGGAATCGTGTCCCACCGCCAGCTTGAGATCCTCGGGCTTTTTACCGGTTCTCTTTGCTACGAAATGAACAAAGCTTTTCGCAAAATCTTTGGCAGCCTCACTGGTGAGATTCACATGCTCTCCCTCGATACCCTCCAGAGCTACGCCGCGGATATCGCTTCCATTCTGTAACTTATAATACGCTTCTCGATTCATTGTTGTTCTCCTGACTTATTTCTTTTCCTTATTTCTTATCTTATCATACTTTTCCGTACTTCGGGGCTTTTGACTGTTGATTTCTGTTATTTCAGTAATTTCTGTTGTCTCCCTAGCCGTCGCTTTCTGGTTCTGATCCGCCGGTCTTCTGGTCATCCAGCAAGTCCTGCAGTGTCGTATGATCGACTACCTCATTGATTGCCTGATTCAATCTTCGCCAGAGTCCTACCGTGACGCAGGCCGCCTCTCTTTCGCAGGGAGTGTCCTCCTCCACACAGCCTACCGGAGCCAGAGAGCCTTCCGTCAGACGAAGGATCATTCCTACGGTAATCTCCTGCGGCGTTTTCCGCAATATGTAGCCCCCTTGAGGACCACGGACGCTGCGTACCAGACCGGCCGTATTTAATACCGACACAATCTGCTCCAGATATTTATCGGAAATACTCTGACGCCTCGCAATCTCCTTGATGCTTAAAGGGGTTCCCTCCGGTTCTCCGGCAAGCTCCAGCATCAGCCGCAGCGCATAGCGGCTCTTGGTGGAAAATTTCATAGCGGTTCTCTCCTTGCTTGCCTTCCAGTATACCACGACTACCCGCTTTTGGAAAGTGAAAAAACCTGCCTTTTGCTCCGGACGCGGAAATATCGAAAAGTCATCTTGCTAGAACAAAAAATATCTGTTATCATAAGATGATGCAACAAGAGATATAAGGAGAGACACTTATGATACAGAAGATCGAGCCCGCAGCCGCCATCCGTCTGCTGGACGCGAAAAAGGCACAGGCTGTGGACGTGCGGGAGCCGGACGAGTACGCAGTGGGCCACATCCCGGGCGCAAAGCTGCTGCCGCTGGGTGAGGTGATGAGCCGCGCTGCCGAGGTGCTGCCCGACAAGGACGCACCCTGGCTGGTCTACTGCCGCACCGGCCGCCGCAGCGCTGACGCAGTCCAGAAACTGGATGCGCTGGGATATACCAATATCTATGCTCCTATTCTTGATGTCGGGCGTGACCAACGTTGGGGGCGCTACGAAGAGATATATGGTGAATGTCCTTACCTGGTGTCCGAACTTGGAGTGGCAATGACACAGGGAATGCAAACAGATTATCAGGTTGCCTCTACTGCAAAGCATTTTGTTGCATACAGTAACAATAAGGGAGGACGTGAAGGATTATCTCGGGTAGACCCGCAAATGTCGCCACGCGAAATTGAAAATATACATATTTATCCCTGGAAAAAAGTTATAAAGAAAGGAGGACTATTGGGAGCGATGAGTTCATATAACGATTATGACGGCTTTCCTATTCAAAGTAGTTATTATTGGTTGATGACACGATTACGCAAGGATTTAGGTTTCAAAGGGTACGTTGTTTCTGATAGTGATGCGGTGGAATATCTTCATTCTAAACACGGGACTTCTCAAAATATGAAAGAGTCCGTCAGGCAATCGGTTGAGGCTGGATTGAACGTACGTTGTACATTCCGCTCTCCTGATTCGTATGTATTGCCTTTGCGTGAGTTGATAGCTGAAGGAGGTCTCTCGATGAAAACAATAGATGATAGGGTGCGTGATATACTGCGTGTTAAATTTATGGTCGGGTTATTCGACACTCCTTATCAGATGGATTTGAAAGCTGCCGATGAAGAAGTAAACAGCATGGAAAACCAGATGATAGCATTACAAGCTTCACGGGAGTCTGTTGTATTGCTAAAGAACGAGAATCAAACATTGCCACTGGCTAAAGAACGAATCAAGAAGATTAGCGTATGTGGTCCCAATGCTGATGACGTATCTTACGCTCTCTCTCATTATGGTCCGTTAGCGGTTGAGACTATTTCGGTATTACAAGGTATAAAAGAGAAGATGAAAGGGAAGGCAGAAATATTCTATACAAAAGGATGCGACGTTGTAGACTCCAACTGGCCCGACTCGGAGATTCTGCCGACAGAATTAACCGACGTGGAACAGGCTGAAATAGATAAAGCTGTGACCAATGCGTTGAAAAGTGATGTAGCCATTGTCGTTTTAGGTGAGAACGGACGGACATGTGGAGAAAATAAGTCACGGTCAAGTCTTGATCTGCCTGGTCATCAGCTCGATTTGCTAAAGGCGGTATACGCTACCGGAAAACCG
>USSP01000204.1 GCA_900557385.1 uncultured Lachnospiraceae bacterium | reverse complement strand
TGTATTTTGGAGAGAAAACCATAAAAAATATGAGGTAAAATGATATTAAAGTATCAAAAAGAAGGACAACTAAAGGAATACATAAAGGAATGTTCCGACAGGGCAGAAAGCCCCTATCGGTTCCTGCTTTCTTTTTTTTATCTTGCAGAATATTTTATCCACTTATCTGGCAACCAAAACCTTTAATAAAATGATACGTGGTATGGAAAGCGAGTTGAGAGGTGCCCTGATCCGGAAGATGCAGCAGCTTTCGATTATGTTCTATAAGGAAATTCAATCGGGAAAGCTCTTATCCAAGGTTACAAGGGATGTGGAAAATATTGAAACCTTTCTGGACCAGGCAATCCGGACATTATTTTTTATTACGACGGATGTGACCATTGCACTTGCAGTTACATTTTCAAGAAGTGTGGTGGTGTTTCTGTTTTTCTGGCTGAGTGTGCCGATGGCAATCCTCATCATTTTACTGTTCCAGAAAAAGATTTCAAAGGAAAATAACACGTTTTGTGTCGAAATGGAAAATACCACCTCTCAGGTGGCGGAAATGATTCAGCTGATTCCGGTTACCAGAGCCCATGGTTTGCAGGGGGCGGAAAGTAGAAAGATCGTCAGGCAGGTTGAGGCCACAAGCAGCAGCGGTTTTCATCTGGATCTGATTAATTCCTTTTTTGGTGCAACCCACTGGGTGGCGTTTCAGTTTTTTCAGGCATTAACCTTAGGCTTTACTTCTTTCCTTGCCATCAAAGGCACCATAACGGTGGGAGATGTGGTGCTGTTCCAGGGATACTTTTCCACAATACTGACCCAGATTTCCAGTCTGATTTCCCTATATCCCGGTTTTTGCAAAGGAATGGAATCGGTAAAGAGTGTCAGTGAAATCCTTGCAGAACCGAGAATTGAAGAAAATGCCGCAATTGTACCCTTAGGAAGACTGCGGGGGGAGGTTGTTTTTGACCAGGTAACCTATGCATACAGGAATAGTGAAGAACCGACCCTGAATCAGTTTTCGTTAAAGGTAAAGGCAGGAGAGTCTGTTGCCTTTGTGGGAGAATCCGGTTCCGGAAAATCCACGATACTGAATCTTCTCATAGGGTTTGATACACCCCAGGAGGGAAGGATCTGCATTGACGGAATTAACATGAAAAACCTGGATCTGACAGAATACCGATCACAGATTGCGGTCGTTCCCCAGAACACCATATTGTTTGCGGGTACGATTTATGAAAATGTAACCTACGGGCTGAAAAGTATTCCGGAGCAGGAGGTCCTTGAGGTGCTTAGGCAGGTGGGTCTTGAAGAGTTTGTATGCCGTCTTCCCGATGGGATGCATACCATGCTTGCCGAGCAGGGAAACTCCCTTTCCGGCGGACAGAAGCAGCGGCTTGCCATCGCAAGGGCACTCATCAGACATCCTAGAATTATTGTTTTTGATGAAGCAACCTCGGCACTTGATTCCGCATCGGAGAAGATGGTACAGGAGGCAACGGAAAATCTGATGAAGACCTGTACAACCTTTATGGTAGCCCACAGGTTATCCACTATCCGGAACGCAGACCGCATCGTAGTCATACAGCAGGGGAAGCCTGTTGAAGAAGGAAGCTATGAGGAGCTGATGAAGAAGCAGGGGTATTTTTATCAGCTCAAAAAAATACAGGATCGGTAAACAGGCGGGCAATGAAGATGCGAAGCACCAGACATTCGCATTAAGAAAAAAACGTCAGTTCCATCCGGTTGCTGCTATCGGAATCATCGATATGAAAGCGTAAGGAGGCACCCTTTGGATAAAATCCGTAAAGGCGTGTCTCCATATTTCTGTTTAATTCTGCACAGCCGTTTTCCTCTGTTATTGGTAAGCCATTATCCGCAATGGAGATAAAAATGGCATTCCGGTCTTTTCCTGCCTTCAGGACAATGAGTCCGGATTCTGCCATGGGCTCGAGCCTTCCATTTATCGTCTTATAAATATACTGGTAGAGAAAAAGTCTCGGTAAGGGATAATCTGCCAGCTCATCAGGGTAATCCACATCAAGCCAGATTCTGTCACCAAAGCGGTAGTCGATGATCTTCATTAAGTCGCTGATAGCGGAGATTTCCTGCCGGAGTGTAGAGGTCTGTTCTTCACAAAGGCTGTATTTCATGATTGCACCTAAGGCATGGCAGACATTGAACAGCTCTTTATTTCCAGTCATTAGGACAGAGCCTTTAATAACATCAAGCGTATTAAACAGAAAGTGTGGATTAATCTGATTGATCAGAGTCAGATTTTTTGATTCCTTGTCTGCAATCTCGCGTTCATAAAGGCTGCTGGTCGTGAGGAAGAGCTGTTCCCTCATCTGGTTGATTTCGTCCATCATGAGATTAAATTTGTTGGAGATTTCCTCAATTTCCCGTGTTCCCTTCAGTACCACTCTTTTTTTCATATACCTGAGATTACCATGATTTATGGAAGTAATATATTCCGCGAGATCATTTAAGGGTGAAATAATGTTTTTCATCATAATCAAATAAATGATGGCGGTGAACAGGAATAGAATAAATGCTATGGAGTAGCACATATTTCTCAGCACAATGGCATTTGCAAGAAGGGCGGAATAGGGAGTGATCGCCATGGTATACCCCAGGTTTGTTTCTATAGGATTTACCTGAATCATATATTTTACGTCATTGCTTCCAGTTTTGTCGATATAATAGGAGACCGGGCGGGAGCCATCGCTGCTTTCGCTGTAAATGTAGGAGGGTAAGGAGGATTTTACGTCGGCAATCATAGGGTGTTCATCACCTAAATTCAGGTGATCCGCCAGACAAATTGTCTTTCCGAAGGAATCTACCATATAGAAGGAAGTATCGGAAAGTGTGCTGAAGGAAGAAATTTCCTCAACAATAGAGCTCACCTTTACAAGAAGAGTCATATAACCGATTCTTTTGCCGGAGGCTTTGGTGTTTCCATAGGAGAAAATATTCATACTGTAGGAAAAAACAGGAACGGACAGGGATGATGTGGTCTTAATTTCCGCATATCCGTCGTAATGAACCTGTCCATCGTCATAGGAAAGACAGGATGGAGGAAGAGAAGAACGGAAGCCGGGGACAGAGTAAGCTGTTTTGTCCGACGGGGTAAGGCTGATATTAAAAATATTTTTGTCAATAGCGGTCAGCATATTAAACATGGAGTAAACATTCTTATAGGTCTGATAGGTGGTGTCCGTGGTTAAAAAGGCTATAGAGGCATCACTATAGCCGGCATGAAGCATAATCATGGCAATATCGTTATATTGCGCCTGAATGTTATTTTGTAAGATTTTCGTGGCATCGATGTTGTCGTTGCTTTTTTGCGCAATGAGGTAGTCGCTTGTGTTATGATAATAGATTGTGACAAGAAGTGGAATAGAGACTATATAAATAATAAGTAAGACAAAAAACTGTGTTTTTAAGGAAGCCCTTTTTAAGAAGTTCATCATTATCCTTATCTGTTTTCCTTATGAAAGGTACGGTACTGGGTTGGCGTTACGTTCATGTGTTTCTTAAACAGCTTTGAAAAATAAAAATAGTCACTGATTCCTACGGCAGTACATATATACTGGATCTTGTGGTCGGTATGCGCAAGCATATCACAGGCTTTCTCAATTCTGAGTCTGGTAATATGTTCGATAATTCCCTTCCCGGTTTCTTTTTTGAACAGAGAGGAAAGATAGTTGGGGGTTAAGCCAAAGGAATTGGATAACATGTCAATATTTATTTCTTTTCCGAGATTATCATCAATAAAAGTCAGAATTCCCTGTATTGTAGAATTTGGGGAAACATTGGTTTCCGGCGTATCAGCCGGCTTTGCCTCTTCAGGATACAGGGTGCCTAACAGCAGACGGAGGCATTCCGTAAGCTCGGTAAGATCAAAGGGCTTTAAAAGATAGCGGAACACGCCGTATTGTAATGCCTTCTGTGCATAGGCAAAATCAGGGTAGCCTGATAAAATAACAAAGGGAATCTCAGGATACTCTTCCTTTGCGGTTTTAATCAGCTCAAGACCGCTCATACCGGGCATTCTGATATCCGTAACAACCACATCGGGTCTTCTTTCCCGGATAATCCCAAGAGCTGCTTCAGCATTCTG
>USSP01000203.1 GCA_900557385.1 uncultured Lachnospiraceae bacterium | reverse complement strand
TCAACCATGTTTTTATTTTACAGTTTTTCTTTCCCAAAGATTACCGTATGGAACAAGTGAAGGAAGTTCTTACCTGGTGGAAACAGGAGTACCATGTGGACGGGTTTCATGTGAAGGGAGAGAATATCCAGATGGAGCAGTTGGCAACAGACCCTCTGTTCCAGGATACCAAACTGATTTACGAGGGCTTTGACACCGGAAGAATGTATGGAAAGAAGGAATTGCCTGTTTACAAAAATCTGGGTTTTTATGATGAACATTACCTATATGCAACCCGGAAATTCTTAAAGGGTGATGACAATATGATTCGGGAGACACAGAAGAATTTCTACGCCTCCTCTCCGTATTATGGAATCATTCACAGTTTGGCAAATTATAACACATTGACCATGTGGGATATGGTTTCTTATGATAGGAAGCACAACGAAGACAATGGAGAGGAAAACCGGGATGGCAGTGACGATAACTTCAGTTGGAACTGCGGTGAGGAAGGAACCAGCCGGAAGAAAGCTGTTATGACATTGCGGCACAAGCAAATCCGAAGCGCCTTTGTTCTGTTGTTTCTCATGCAGGGAACACCTATGCTTACAGCGGGAGATGAATTTGGCAGAACCCAGGAGGGGAATAACAATCCCTGGTGTCAGGACAATGCCATCAACTGGGTAAACTGGAAATACCAGGATAAGAATAAAGATTTGCTGCAGTTTGTGAAAGAATTGATCGCGTTTCGGAAAACCCATCCGATTTTCCATACAGGAGAAGGCATGCATCTCATGGACACCTTATCCTGCGGCTGCCCTGATCTTTCTTTTCATTCGGAAGAAGCATGGAAGAATCAGCAGCTTCCTTATGAGCATCATTTCGGTGTCATGCTTTGCGGTCAGTATGCCCAAAAGGAAAACGGAGAACAGGATGACAGCTTTTATCTTGCCATCAATATGCACTGGCAGAAGCATGTGTTTGCCCTGCCACACCTTCCCAAAGGGCTGGAGTGGGAGTTGTGTATGGAAACAGGAACGGACAAGGACTTAATTGCGGATGACATCCGAAAGGCGGTATTAGAATCCCGTTCCATCCGTGTTTATAAGAGCAGACCGGTGAAAGGGACGAAAAGAGACGAATGATGCATCCCTGGAAACATTTTAAAACGATTACTCACCACAAAATGCTGGTGATGAAAAACTGCTTTCGGGTGGGACTTTATAAGCAGGGGATCCTTCATGATCTGTCCAAGTATTCCCCTGCCGAGTTCTTGGTGGGGGCGAGATACTATCAGGGAGACCGCAGCCCGAATAATGCGGAGAGGGAGGCCATTGGCTATTCCTCTGCCTGGCTGCATCATAAAGGACGAAACAAGCATCATTATGAGTACTGGATCGATTACAGTACCAGAGAGGTGCCGGGAGGTATGGCTCCGGTTGCCATGCCGGATAAGTATATCGTGGAAATGCTTATGGACAGAATTGCTGCCTGTCAGGTCTACGAGGGAGAGCGCTTTACCTGGGAATCACCGTTAAACTATTACAAAAAAGGAAAGGATCCGGCACCTCTTCATCCGTACACCAAAGAAATGCTGGAGCTTCTTCTTAATATGCTTGCGGAGAAGGGGAGAGAGGAAACTTTCCGTTATATCCGAAAGGAAATTCTGAAGAAAAAGAAAAAGTAGTCTCTGGAAGTGGAACCGATCAGAACCTGCAGACATAACATAGGGTAAGAAAACTTCTTGGGGAATCCCTATGAATCAGTGTATGCTTTTAATCCTGTTACTACTTATTAAGGGCGGAAACGGCAATGGATGCGGATGCAGGCAGGAACGCAGACACAGCTGTGGCTGTGAACGTGAACGAGAGAATCAATGCTGTCCCAGACCGGAGCCTAGAGTGACATCGACGGTATCAACACAGAATTGCTGTCAGGAGAGACCGTTTAACCGTTTTCAGGACAATGACCGGGACAGAGATCGGGATTGTGGATGTAAAGACTAATCGTAGAAGAAAAGAAAGAGGGCGTCTGGCTGTAAAGCCGGACGCCCTTTAATAAACATTACGCCTGACGGCGTAGAATTGTTAGTTGGATTTTACTTCCTTCCAAAGCTCATTATAAAGATTGTCGCCTTCTTCGCCGAGATAGGAATAGGTTTCCAGGTTTGCATACTGGGATAAATCAGGGAAGGCGATGGTGGAATTACGAATATCATCATCCTCAATTAATTCTCTGGCAGCATCGTTGGGAGTGGAGTAGGTGATGTACTCAAAGTTCCTGTAAGCGATATCGCCACGGCACATATAGTCAATGAATTTTTCAGCGTTTTCCAGGTTAGGAGCATTCTTGGGGATTACCCAGGAATCAATCCACACATTGGTGCCTTCCTTCGGAATTACATATTCCAAATCCGGGTTTTCGCGCTGGGTGAAGATAGCCTCACCGGAGTAGATAACACCGAGAGCAGCCTCGCCGCCAATCATTTTATCCCGGACCTGGTCAATGACATAAGCCTGTACCAGAGGTTTCTGCTGAATCAGTAAATCCTTTGCAGCCTGTAACTCAGTTTCGTCTACGGAGTTCATGGAAAAACCGCTTAATTTTTCAGCCACCATGAATGCATCACGGACAGAATCCTGCATCAGAATGTTATCGGCATATTTCTCATTCCAAAGAATAGACCAGCTGTCTACCGGATCATCGACCATGGTTTTATTGTAAAGAATACCAACGGTTCCCCAGCAATAAGGAACAGAGTAAAGATTACCGGGATCAAACTGTTCAGATTGCTCCCAATACTGTTGGTTGATGTTTGCTTTCGCATTGGGAATGTTGTCAAAGTTTAAGGGCTGTAATAAATCGCTATCGATCATTTTCTGAATCATGTAATCAGAAGGGCAGACTACATCGTACTGGGAAGCACCGGCCTCAACCTTGGGATACATGATTTCGTTTGTTTCGAATTCATCGTAAACAACCTTGATTCCGGTTTCTTCTTCAAAACTCTTGATGGTCTCAGGATCGATATATTCTCCCCAGTTGTAAACAATGACCTGTCCGTTTTCACCGGATGATGAAGTGGAGCCACAGCCGGTGAGCAGAGAGCCAACCGATGCAGCAGCAAACAACAGCAGTGTGGATTTTTTCATTTTTTTTCTCCTCTTAAAAATTATTTGGTTTTTTTATTATCTGCAGCATTCTTCTTGGGAGAAGGTCTGTAATTTACCAGAAGTAACAGGAAAATTACCGCTGCAAAAATAATCGTGGAAAGGGCATACATTTCCGGCTTGATTCCTTTTTTTACTTCCGTGTAAATCTTGGTGGAAAGGGTATCCGCGCCTACGCCCTTGGTGAAGTGGGTGATAATAAAATCATCTAAGGACATCGTGAATGCCATCAGGAAACCGGAGGTTACACCGGGCAGAATATCGGGAAAAACTATCTTAAAAAAGGCTTTTAGGTGCGTAGCACCCAAATCCAGTGCTGCCTCATAGGTGCTGGGATTCATATTTTTCATACGGGGCATAACTGACAGGATCACATAAGGAATATTGAAGGTTATGTGAGCCAGCAGAATCGTGCCGAAACCAAATTTTAAACCGAAGCTGATAAATAAAAGCATGAGAGAAATACCGGTAACAATCTCTGCATTTAACATGGGAATATTGGTAATTCCCGTGAGAATGGCACGGCTTCTGCGCTTCATGCCGGACATTGCCACACAGGCAATGGTTCCGATTACGGTTGCAATGAGGGCAGAGAACAGGGCGATGGATAAGGTGTTTCCCAGTGCCTGCATGATTTCTTCATTCTGGAATAACTGGATATACCATTTTAAGGTAAATCCTCCCCATTTTGCCCTGGTTTTGCTTGCGTTGAAGGAAAGGACAATCAAAGTGGCAATGGGGGCGTATAAAAAGATAAAGATCAGAGCAATGTAGAGTTTTCTTCCAATGTTTTTCATAAAGCAGAACCCTCCCCGTCTTTATCGAAGATTGCGGAAATGACCATATTGACGATGATGAAAATCATCAGGACAATGGAAAGTCCGCTTCCCAGATACCAGTTGCCGGCCTGGGTAAATTCCTGTTCAATAACATTACCGATAAGAAGAATTTTGCTGCCACCCAA
>USSP01000202.1 GCA_900557385.1 uncultured Lachnospiraceae bacterium | reverse complement strand
TCGCAAAACAAGGAGGTAAAACCTCTGCTCATCAGAGGATGGAAGATTTATGAAAAATTTCATGCGTAAATATATTGGTGATAAAGACTTCTACATGATGGTGCTCCGGGTGACCATTCCCATTATGGTGCAACAGGCCATTACCAACTTTGTCAGCCTGTTGGACAATATCATGGTGGGGCAGATTGGTACAGCACAGATGTCCGGTGTGGCCATTGCCAACCAGCTGATCTTTGTTTTTAATATCTGTGTGTTTGGAGCTGTATCCGGAGCCGGAATTTTCGGGGCTCAGTTCTATGGAAAAGGTGACCATGAAGGATTGCGGGATACCTTTCGGTTTAAGGTGCTGGTCTGTCTGCTTCTCAGCCTGATTGCCATGGCTTTATTCTGTACGCAGAGTGATCTCCTGATCAATTTATATTTAAAAGGAGAAGCAGATGTCACCGATGTGGCAGAGGTGCTTCGCAGCGGAAAAGAATACCTGTGGATCATGATTCCGGGAATCATTCCCTTTGCATGGACACAGTGCTATGCCTCTACCTTGAAAGAAACCGGAGAAACGGTATTGCCTATGAAGGCAGGAGTTACCGCGGTGGTGGTTAATCTGGTTTTTAACTATATTCTGATTTTCGGTAAATGCGGCGCACCGGTTTTGGGAGCCAGCGGAGCGGCTATTGCTACGGTCATTTCCCGTTATGTGGAACTCATCATCGTGATGGTGTGGACGCACCGTCATAAGGAGCGGAATAAATGGCAGCATCAGGTATACCGCACCCTTCTGGTACGGGGAAATCTGGCAAAAGCCATTTTTATCACAGGAACACCATTATTAGTAAATGAGTCTCTGTGGGCTGCCGGGCAGGCACTCCTCACCCAGACCTATTCCCTGCGGGGAATTTCTGTCATAGCAGCCATGAATATTTCTTCCACCATTTCCAACGTGTTTAATGTGGTGTTTTTTGCCATAGGAAATGCGGTTGCAATCGTGGTAGGTCAGCTTTTGGGAGCCGGGAAGATGGAGCAGGCAAAGGACACGGACCGCAAACTGCTGTTCTTCGCCGTGGTAAGCTGTCTGTTTATTGGAGCGCTGATGTTTGCACTGGCGCCACTGTTTCCGGATATGTATAACACGGAGGACATTGTCAAGGAGTACGCCGCTGCTTTCCTTCGGATTGCCGCAATCTGCATGCCTTTGAATGCCTTTACCCATGCCAGCTATTTCACCCTTCGTTCCGGCGGAAAAACCATGATTACCTTCCTGTTTGATTCCGTGTTCGTCTGGGTGGTGAATATTCCGGTGGCGTATCTGCTCTGCGTACATACAGCACTGCCTATTGTGTCCCTGTACTTTATCTGCTGTATGACAGAGGCATTAAAGTGCATCATTGGTTATATTCTGGTGAAAAAGGGCGTATGGATTCACAATATTGTCAATAAATAAGCCGAAAGGCAGAAACTAAAGTTTTATCCCGAAAAGGACGATATAGTTCATACAGAGTAAAAGAACCGGGCCTGGTGAAATCTCTGAAAAGCAAAACCGATAAGGAGGTTCATGTTTGCGAATTAATTCCAGTCAAATAGGAATGGATTCCGTAAGACAGTATTCTTCTTACTCCGCATGGAAGAAAAGCTCTTCTTTCAGCAACACACAAAATAATGATTTTCTTAATGAGCAGTGGAGTATGGGAGATACAAAAGAGGATATGGATGACATATTCTCGGGAACAGGAGGTTCTTTAAACGATCTGTATGACAGCTTTCAAAGTGGACTGACCGGCATCCGGGTGACGCGCAGTGGAGAAGAGCGTAGTACCTCGGCGATGATTCAGACCATTAAACAGGAGTGTATCAATTACATTTATCAGCTTTTATTCGGAAGCCCTCAGAAACCTACATTCAGCTCCATGGCAGATATTCTCACCGGAAATACCGGGGGAGACCTGACGACCACGCAGTATCTTACCGGTAAGAACCAGTATCTTCACATGGAGAAGGAAAACACTTCGTTTTCCACCACGGGAACGGTGCGTACGGCAGATGGACGAGAAATCAATTTCGGTCTGGAAGTGAATATGAGTCGCAGATTTGCCGAATATTATGAACAGAACTATACCATTGCCGAGGTGCAGGTATGCGATCCGTTAGTCATTAACCTGGATGGTAATATTGCAGGGCTTTCGGATCAGAAATTTACCTTTGACCTGGACAATGATGGGATCCTGGATAACATTTCCCGCCTAAATCAGGGAAGTGGTTATCTGGCACTGGATCGAAACGGTGACGGAGTCATTAACGATGGGAGTGAGTTGTTTGGTACGAAGTCCGGAAACGGATTCAAAGATTTGGCACAGTACGACCAGGACGGTAACGGCTGGATCGATGAAGATGATGAAATTTTTGATAAACTTTTGATCTGGACACAGGATGAAAACGGTAACGATGTACTCTATCATCTCAAAGATGCGGGTGTGGGAGCAATCTGTCTGGAAAGTGTCTCTACCAACTTTGCCTTAAACGGTGCAAACAATGCGACAAACGGATACATCCGGCAAACCGGTGTCTTTCTTTTCGAAAACGGAGAAGCAGGCACGGTGCAGCATTTGGATGTTGCAACATAAAACAAAATAAAAGATGCATAAACCCTCTATTTCCGGCAAGACTAAGCATACGACCAGGAAATGGAGGGTTTTTTATGAGAAAAAAAGAACAGGTCATTATGCTTACATCATCACTCTTTGTGCTGACAGCCCTGACAATGACGGGCGTATATGTAAAAGGTAACAATGCAAAGGAGCAAAAGGAGGAGTATCGTCTGGATTTCAGCCAGTTGGAGCAGGGGCAGGATACGGATGGACTGATGGCAAAAAATCAGAATTCACCGGTGGAAGAAGCACCTAACAACGATTTGGACTATGAGCCGGATCTGGAGGAAGTGGACTCTGTTAATGTACAGAATCCGGAGATGGAACTGACAGAGGTTGCCGAAGCGGATGATACCCAGATGGCACATCAGGAGGAAGGAAAAGAAGATACTTCCGAGAGCGGAGAACAGACGGAGAGCACAGAAACCGGGGAAGCACAGGAAAGTAATTCCCAGTCGGTAGCCAGTGTGGAGAAGATGGATCTTCACTTTTCCGGAGAAAACACGCTGGCACTTCCCGTTGTGGGAAAGGTGCTGGTAAATTTCAGCATGGAGGAGCCGGTGTATTTTGCAACCCTGGAGCAGTACCGATTGAGTCCTGCTATGGTGATCGGTGTTACCGAGGGGACGGATGTAGCAGCTATGTGGGAAGCACAGATTACCGACATTACCCACAGTAATGAACTGGGGAATCTGGTTACCATGTCTTTTGGGGATGGCTATGAGTGCATCTACGGACAGTTGGATGAACTTCAGGTATCCGTGGGAAGCTATGTGAAAAAGGGTGATATCATCGGAAAAGTTGCAGCTCCTACGAAATATTACAGTGTGGAAGGCGCCAACCTGTATCTGGAATTATTAAAGGATGAGGTTCCGGTAGATCCCCTGTCTTTTATGAATGAATAAGGGATCGTATGGAAAGGCGTGGTTTTAAAATGGAAAAGACAATCATCGGTATTTGGAATGGTACGGTGCTGCCCATGGCGGGCGGCACCTTTACGCGTATCCCCAATGGAAAAGTCTTTGTACAGGATGGAAAGATCCTGGCAGTGGGTGAGGAAAAGCTGATGCCGCCGGAATTGAAGGGAAAGGAAATTCTCTGGTTGGACGCCCAGGGAGGCATCATTATGCCGGGGATCATAGAAGCACACTGTCATATGGGAATTACAGAGGAAAAGAAAGCGATGGAAGGGGATGACTGCAACGAAAACGTGAATCCCGTCACTCCCTTTCTGCGTGCCATCGATGCCATCAATCCCATGGATGCGGCTTTTGATGATGCAGTGCGTGCCGGCATTACCTGTGCGATGATCGGACCCGGCAGCTCCAATGTGGTGGGTGGTCAGTTTGCGGTGGTGAAAACCAAGGGACGGTGCATTGAAGATCTGGTCATAAAAGCACCGGCAGCGATGAAAGTGGCATTTGGTGAGAATCCCAAAGTGAATTTCTCAGGGATGGGAAAATCTCCCTGTACCCGGATGGCGATTGCTG
>USSP01000201.1 GCA_900557385.1 uncultured Lachnospiraceae bacterium | reverse complement strand
ATTATGCCTATAATACAGGGTAAAATTTTATTTTTCATATTTTTCTCCTTCTGCCTTTTCACGGCATTCAATCTTAATAATGTCTCCGGATGGAACGAACCACGAATCCATCGGTAGAAGTCTGACCTTCACTGGCTGCTACTGCAGCGGCGATCACTGCTACAAGTTCGAGGTCGTCGGTAAGTTCTTCCTCCTCCTTGGTTGCAATCTGTGCCACGGTATTGTCAATGGCGTCTTTGGTGGCATCCTGTGTCTTGCCCTTTTTCTTTGCATCAAATTTTTCCTGGATTCTAGGAATAAATCCAAACAGATAAATGATGAACATGATAAGAATCAGAACAACGAATACAGTTCCCATACCTAACAGGGTGTTAAGGGCTGCGTTCTTCATCAGTTCGCCAAAGGAACGCTGAATCGTTGTGGTAATGCTCTGATAGGACTCCTGTCCCATGATTACCTCTACCTCTGCATCATGCAGGGAACCTTTTACGGTTACAACGACAGTAATGCTGTCCGGTTCATAAGCGGTAACTTCTGAACCGGTAATATCAATATAATCACCTAATTCTTCCTGTGCACTGTCCCAGCTTTGAACGGCGTTTACAATATAGGTTAAACCCTGGGATTCGGCTGCGGAAATCTGATCCTCTACCGCGCCCTGCTCCTCAATCTGGTTTAAGTCTGTGACAACAGACTCCGCATATTGCATTGCCTCTTCTCTGCTAAGGAAAGAGGTTTCCTCTGTGGCATCCTTTGCGCCACAGGCAGTCAGTCCAAGCAGACAGGTAATCATACCTAATATCAACAATCTTTTCTTCATATTAAGTATCATCCTTTCTTATAATAGATGGTTCTTAGACTGTACCATGTTTCTTTCCAGGGAAATCCAGGCTTTTGGTGTATAACATTTCAAAAGCTGCAATCACATATTTTCTGGTGTCTGCAGGAGCTACAATCTGGTCAACATAGCCACGTCTTGCAGCGCTGTTTACATTATTCTGTAAAGCAGCGTACTCTTTTGCTTTTGCATCAATGGTGTCTGCGCCCTGTCCTTCGTACATAATCTTGGCAGCCAGTTTTGCATCCATGGCACCCATCTCTGCATCAGGCCATGCCATAACAAGGTCTGCACCAACCGATTTGGAATTCATGGTTACATAAGCACTTCCCAGTGCCTTGCCGATGACTACGTTTACCTTGGGAACAGATGCATTTGCAAATGCGTAGGTCAGCTTTGCAGCAGCCTTTGCAATTCTCTTCTCATTGCCTAAGCAGCAAGCTTTGTAGCCCTTTACATTGGTCAGAGTCAGTACAGGGATTTCAAATGCATCACAGAAAGCTACGAAATCAGCGGCCTTCTCACATCCGTCAGCAGACAGAACCGCATCGAATTTCTCTACTTCTTTTCCTTCCTCATCGTAAACAGCAGTACGGTTTGCAACAGCACCAACGGTTGCACCGTTTAATTTGATAAATCCGGTTACCATATCCTTCGCGAAACCTCTCTTGGTTTCAAAGAACGTACCGTTATCAGAGATCTGAGATAAGAACAGTGCAGTATCGCCTACACATCCTTCCAGATTCTCGCATACTCTGTTTAAATCATCCTCACACTCAGCCAGTGCCTCGTCCTCATTGTTTGCAGGGAGCATGGAAACCAGCTCACGGATCTCAGCAATGACAGTTGCCTCATCAGCAGCCACATCTACATCTCCGCATGCGCTCTGGAAATCAGCTGCAGAAGTGTCACATTTCTGTGTATTGTTACCATCGATGGAATCAGGGGTGTTGACAAAGAGTTTGCCTTTTCCTGTCTCCATGAAAGTAAAGTCAGCTAACTGACTTGCAACAGCAAGTCCACCACCGCAGTTGCCGAATACGGCTGTAATCTGAGGGATGATGCCGGAAGCAGCAGCCTGTACCTCATACAGAGCACCCAGACCTTCCAATGCGTCTGTGGATTCCTGCAATCTGAGACCTGCGCTGTCGATGAGACCGATAACCGGTGCTCCCATCTTCATTGCCATCTCATAGAGGTTCGCAATCTTTTTTGCATGCATCTCGCCAATGGTTCCGTTTAATACAGAAGCATCCTGGCTGTACACATACACAAGATTGTCGTTGATAACTCCATAGCCGGTGATAACACCGTCAGAAGGAGCGTCAGTTGGTTTCAGATTGAAATCAGTAGCTCTTGCAGTTACAAGTGCTCCGATCTCAACGAAACTGTTGTCGTCGAGTAAAGCGGTAATTCTTTTACTCGCTTGTGAAGTATTACTCATGTTTCAGACCTCCATTTTATATTGGTTCAAGGAGAATACAGACTTTTCTTTCCATTTTTGAAAAGAATCTTGTATGGTATTAACATTTTTACTTAAGTAGTCTACACGTTTATTTAATTCTTCTCCATGAAGCATATTTCCAGTAAATTTTTGAATTATTTTGTTATCGCTGTCCTTTGTCGTAAATCTCTCCCAACGCTCTTGGCGACTGGTTCTTTTTGCTGAAAAAGATGAGTAAAAACAGAGTCAGCACATAAGGAAGAATCATAACTAAGTCCTGATAAGCACTAGGCATTCCCAACACCTGCACCAGCCGGTAACCGCTGGAGCGGGCAAAACCAAAAATCAGGCATGCCGCCAGAGTAGGCATAATCTTCCAGTTTCCAAAAATCAGTGCGGCAATGGCAAGATAGCCATAGCCTACATAGATATTAGAAGAAAAGTTGGCGGAAATGGAATAGGCAAAGCAGATTCCACCTAGCCCCGACATGGCACCGGAAATCATTACTGCATACAACCGCACTCTCTCCACCCGGATACCTGCCGCATCCACTGCGTGGGGATTATCGCCACAGGCACGCAGATGCATACCGAACCGCATTTTGTACATCACAAACCAGGCGATAAATGCCACCACTGCAATCACGATTTCAAAGGTATATATATTGGTAAATAACGCGCCCAGAACAGGGATGGCGGATAAACCCGGCACCGTAATTCTGGAAGAAACGGTAAGTACAAATTTGTCTGAGGCTGCACCAAATACAGAAGCATTAATCTGCTTGGTCAGATAGGTGGTCAGTCCCATGGCAAGAATATTCATGACCACGCCACTGATCACCTGGTTTGCTTTGAACCGGATGCATAATAAAGCATGAAGCAATGCAAAGAGCATTCCTCCAACCATGGCAAAAACCATGGCTATATAAAAGGGAATGGGGGAATTTCCTGCAAAAGAACCAGCAATGCTCACTGCCACCAGGGCACCTACGAAAGCACCAAAGCCCTGCATACCCTCCACTGCCAGGTTGGTAATACCACTCCGCTCGCAGTAGATACCGCCAATCGCCATGATAAATAAGGGAAGGGCAAACGCCAGACCGTCAATAATAATGGTATTCATTTATCTGCCCTCCTTTCTGCGGATAATTTTCTCTTTCATGTAACCGCTGCAGGCACTGAACAGCAGGATAATACCGGAAATTACACCGGTAATTTCTGCCACGATACCAGAAGCAGAACTCATGTAAGTGCTGCCCTTGCTGATGACGGAAATCAGCACCGAGGAAAAGATAATGCCCACCGGGTTGTTTGCCCCAAGCAGGGAAACTGCGATGGCATCAAATCCGGTACTGCTTAAGGTTCTGGGCTGGATGGATGCAAAGTAACCCAGGTAGTAAGTGACACCTGCCAATCCTGCCAGGGCGCCGGAAATGGTCATGGACAGTACCAGATTCTTTCCGACTTTAATGCCTGCATATTCTGCCGCTTTCCTGTTACTTCCCACCGCACGCATCTCAAAGCCTGCCACGGTTTTATCAAAGAGGAATTTCACCAGGAATACCACAATCAGTGCCAGAAAGAAGCCTACCGGCAAGTCTATTTTATAATCTCCGATTACCCGGTCTGCCAGAATCAGGCGGCTGTTATCGCTGATGACCTTGGACTGTCTCGATACCGGGTCGACAAATTTCATGTTAATGAAAAAGCTGACCACATATTGGATAATGTAGTTTAACATAATGGTGGACACCACTTCATTGATGTTGAACTGGTATTTCAACCAGCCAACCAACGCTCCCAATAAGGCACCTGCCGCAATTCCAATAAGAATGACCAAAGGTTTCGCAAT
>USSP01000200.1 GCA_900557385.1 uncultured Lachnospiraceae bacterium | reverse complement strand
TGATACCCCCCCTTCCCGTTTTCTTTCGGGCGGTGGTAAGGGCGTTCCCCGCCATACCCGTACAGGCAGATAATCAGGACAATTCCCTGCAACAGCAGCAGGAAAACCGTAGAGCCATTCCTGTGGAAACAAACGATATCCAGGACTGGCCTACCGGACCGGTTGTCAGTGCGGAATCAGCCATCCTGATGGAGGCGGACACCGGAACTGTTCTTTATGCCAAAAATATCCATGAACATCTTTATCCTGCCAGCATTACCAAGGTATTGACCTGCCTGCTTGCTGCGGAAAATTGCAGCATGGATGAGATGGTAACCTTTTCCGCGGAAGCAATTAACAGTGTGCCCTCCGATGGTTCCAATGCAGGAATTGATGCAGGACAGCAGCTGAGTATTGAAGATTCCCTCAAATGCATTCTCATCGCTTCTGCCAATGAAGTGGCAAGCGGTGTGGCAGAGCATGTGGGTGGCAGCATTCCAGAATTTGTCAATATGATGAATGCACGTGCTAAGGAATTAGGATGTGTGGATTCCCATTTTGCCAATGCGAATGGTCTGCATGATGAAAATCATTATACCTCTGCCTATGATATGGCACTGATCACCCGGGAATTTTTTAAAAATGAACTTTTGTCCAAAATCGCCGGAACCCGCCAGCTTCATCTGTATCCTTCCCAGTACCAGCCGGATGAGATCTGGGTGAACAACACCAATGCGATTATTAAAAATGAAATTCCCTATGAATATTATGTAGGAGGTAAAACCGGCTATACGGATCCGGCGCATTCTACACTGGTTTCCTGCGCAGAGAAAGATGGTATGCGCTTGATCTGTGTGGTATTGAAAGAGGATGCCCCTGCCCAGTATCAGGACACCATCTCTTTATTCCAGTATGGTTTTCAAAGCTTCAAGACACTGAAAGTAGCAGATTATGAAACCCGTTACACGATGACCGGAGCCAGTTTCTTTTCCACCACCAATGCAATTTTCGGAAATTCCAGACCCTTCTTGTCTCTGAATGCGGATGCGACCATTGCCCTGCCTAATTCCGCATCCTTTGAGGACGCCCAGGCAGAGCTGGCTTATGAAGGAAGAAAAAAGGGAGAACTGGCAGAGATTCAATATACCTTTAACGGGATTCCTGTGGGAAGTGCGGCCATTGATTTTGCAGATTATGACCGTTCCACCTATGAGTTTGATTCCCAGTTGGTTTCCCAGTTAAATACCTATGTTACCGATGATTCCGAGGACGGCAGGATCATTTTTATCAATGTAAAAAAAGTGATTCTGGGAGTGGCAATCCTGTTTGGAGTAATCCTGACGGTGGTTGGCGTACACGCATTTCTGGATAATTATAATATAGGGGGAGGCAACCGGAGACGGAGCCGCAGACGTAGGAAAAAAAGCCAACGCTATCATGGCAAGTACCATAACGTTGACTTTTAAGAATCTTCTTTCCTTTAGGACTGTGACGATGCGGAACTGTTATGCTTTTTCTTGTTTTGCAATTCCTGTAATTCTTCCGGTCCGATGAACTTGGTGGTCTTGACCACGTAGGCTTTGCCCGCATCCGAGTAACGGATACGCACCTTACATTTCAGAAAACCGTGTTTTTCGCAATAAGCAACACAGAAATAATTTTTACCGTTATTCGTGAACCACTTGATTTTCTTCCGCAGATTCCGGTGGCACAGGTAGCATTTGGAACTGGTAACTTCATGATCTTCCAATGCTTCTGTTTTGTCTGCAAATTCCCTGGAAATATATTTGGCATAGCGGGAGAACTGGTGGTGGATCTCTGCTTTCCGGTTTTTTGGTAGATGATAGGTATCATAAGAGACATTTTCTAACACCGACTGGTTATGTAAACCAGCAAAAACTTTCGCGGTATAATAGGCATCGCTGAAAGCACGGTGGAAGGGAATGTCTTTTTTGATATGAAGAAAATCAATGGCATATTCCAGACTTCGGCGGCTCTTCCCATCCTCCAGTGCCAGACTGAACAGCTTCTGGGCATCGTAAAAGGGGAAAGGCCCATCTGCCAGAGGTTCCATTCCGTAGTAATTCATATTCCGCTGCAATTCGGTGAGATCCAGGGGTCCCCAGGTCACAAAGATGTAATCCTCGCCACACCATTCCAGAAAGCGCCCCATGACATCCACAAAGGGATGTCCCTTTTGCAGTTCCTCCATTTTCAGGTGAATAAGCTGGCTGGTGATCTGGTGCATCTGTGTATAAATCTGGGGGCGGATCAGTTCGCTGAACTCACTGATCATTTGCTGATGCTCATCCAGCTTTACCGCACCGATCTCGATGACCTCAAAAGGAATTTCTTTTTCTCCTGCCTTGGTACTGCTCTGATTCCATTCTAAATCCAGTACAATATAATTCATAAATTCTCCCATACATTTTCATGTTTTCCCTGCTTCTACCATTTTAATAAGTTCATGCAGGTTTCGCAACACAAATCGAATTACACACACTTCTCACAATTTAAACAAAAAATTTATACATTTCCCCGATAAGCTGAATACAAGTCATTCGCCGGAAAAGGCAAAAAGTGGAGGTGTTCGATGGAAAAAAAGAGAGGAAAGTGGCTTATCGCGGTACTCATACTGGTGCTTGCGGCAGCGTGTGCCGGAGGCTTTTATCTGGTAAAGAGCCGGAGCAGACAGGAAAAAGAAACCGCTGACCAGTCCACGGAAATCGTGTTGGGGGAAAACCAGACACTGGAGGAAGTCCGGATTAAAACAATCAATGGGAACGAAATGACCTATGAGCAGGATGGGGAGATTGTTTCCATCCGGATTGTACAAGGATGACAGAACCTGGTGTTTTCCCAACGTGAAACGAATCCCCGGTTTTTGAAAGCGGAGAACAGATACCAGACACCTCAAAAGACAAAAGGTGGGGAAGCATATTGGAATATAGGAAAAGAGAGGAAACGGAAATATGGCGGAACAAGGAAATCGGTTTTATTTTCCAGAACTATCAGTTAATCCCTACCTACAATGTGTTACAGAATATCATTATGCCCCTGCTAGTGCGGGGGGATGGATCATCGTACGGCGGCGAAAGAATGTAAGGAAACCATAAGATTGCTGGGACTGGAAGAACGGGTTACCCATAAGCCCAACGAACTTTCCGGTGGACAGAAACAGCGTGTTTCCATCGCCAGGGCATTGTCTGCCAAACCCGCTATTTTACTGGCAGATGAGCCCACCGGTGCTTTGGATACCGCCAGTGGTAAAGAAGTATTAAAGCTTTTTGCCCAGTTAAACGAGATGGGAAACACCATCATGATGATTACCCATGATTTGAAGATGGCTCAGGCAGCAAAGCGGGTGGTTCGCATCGAAGATGGCTGTCTGACTGAAATGGAGGGATAGAAGTTAAGTCCATCCACCATCCATGGTAAGAATCTGTCCGGTAAGATAGGAAGGGGCATCCGCAAGCTGCAGGAGCATAGCAGCTACCTCTGCGGGTGTTCCGATTCGGTCTGCCGGGATTTCTTCTATAATAGAAGCAATTTCTTCTTCGGAAAAACAACGGTTCATGTCGGTATCAATCAGCCCACATGCCACAGCATTTACCTGGATATTGCTGGGGGCAAGCTCCTTGGCGAGAGCCCGGGTCAAGCCGTTTAATCCTGCCTTGGAGGCAGAATAGGCAACCTCCATGGAGGCACCCACATTCCCCCATACCGAAGACACGTTTAAAATTTTTCCCCGATGATTTTTTCACATCAGGGGAATTGCCAGGCGGCTGGTGTAAAAGGCACCGCTCAAATTGGTATTGAATACCCTTTGCCACGCATCCACACTCATTTCATGTAGGAGTCCCACATAGGAAATCCCTGCGTTGTTGACTAACACATCCAGGGAATCCAGCCCGGCAAAAACCGGTTCCAGGCTCACCGGATTACTCACATCGGCAGCGAAAATCTCTACCTCTATTTTATAAGAAGAAACAAGTTCATCCCGAAGGGCTTGCAATGTTTCCAACCGGGTATGACACACCAGTGTCAGGTCATAGCCTGCTTTTGCAAAAGCGATGGCAGCGGCTCTTCCGATACTACGGGATGCCCCTGTAATCAATGCTCTTTTTTTCATAAAAAATCTCCATTCTTGCGCTGTTTTCCAGCTT
>USSP01000199.1 GCA_900557385.1 uncultured Lachnospiraceae bacterium | reverse complement strand
ATGCGGAATCATTCCGGCTAATGCTACGGTATCAAAAGCAGCAACAACAGCCAATGTCAGCTTGTCCTCGTTGGGACGAAAAGGAACCGTATCTTTTGGCTCCAAATCAAAATCAGGGACATGGTGGAAGATGCGTTTGGGTTCAAAAGAGGCGTTCTGCTTAAGCCTTGGACACACCTGCCATTCGGGAAATACTTATGCAGCAGAAAACAGTTATAAATGGGATCAGGATACGGGCGGTGAAAAGCATGGGTATTATGCGAAAATTATCCGTTGGTATGTGCTAAACGGGAAACGTACGCAAAAAAGTTTTGTGATGAGTCAGGCGTTGATATGGTCGGTTTCCGAGGGGCGTAATTCCGAAGCACAGTTAAAGGATGTGATTAAACAGGTAAGGGAGAAAACTGGCACATATAGTTCTAAGACGGTCAACGAATTATACAATTCCATCTTTGAACCAAGTGGAAACTGGGAAGCCTCGGCAACCATCTGGCAAAAGACCGGAAACAGTAAAGGGTATCAGAAGTTGATTACGGTTGATGCGGAAAAGCTACCACAAATATATACACCTACTACATTGACCGATACAACTTATTATCGTCAGAGAATTACGGTTAAGAAAAAAGACGAGGATGGAAATGGACTGGGAGGCATTCAGTTTACCTTAGATGCAGATAATCTGGATGATTTGTATTCTTTTTCCGTGTCAGATAGAGATGGTGTGGAAAGCAATAGTGCCGATGATGATAATGAAACATCCTTTAGTCTTACCGGATATACAAGAGATTCCGGAAGATTGGCATATCGCATGACATATCGTTTGCAGACGATGGATTACTATTATTATACGGATAGTGATTTGGCAGATATGGATAGTGATGCGAAAAAAGCTGCTAAGAAGTTTTTGACGGATGATTTGGAACTGGATGAAGGGATTGATTTTCCATCTGATTTGACTAAGGCATCTGCACAGAAAATGGCAGCACAAGAAATCAAGGATTTGATGGATAACATTTCTAACACCTATACTTTGACAGAAAACAACACCGGAGAGAATAAGCATCTGATTGTGGACCCGACATATGCGAAAGGCGTAAAAATTACGTTGGACAAAGATGACAGTTGGCAAAAAGATTCCAGTGGTGCATGGCCGGAGAGCGACGATGAGATTCCATCCGATTATGAGAAGGCTTACATTACCGGGGTGACGAATCACTACAAAAAGGCTTCCATCAATGTGATTAAGGCAGATAAGTACAGTGCGGACAAAAAGGCACATGGAGATGCTTCTTTAGAAGGAGCACAGTTCCAGTTATATGCAGATAGTGCTTGTACAACAAAGGCTACTGTATACAACGCAAATGGAGCAAAAATGACTGCCGGAGTCTATACGATTCAAAATGGAAAAGTGACTACGGATTACCTTCGCAGTGGTGTGACCTACTATCTGAAGGAGATTAAGGCACCTGTTGGGTACAATTTGTCTACGGAAGTGATACCGATTATGGCAGATGCTTCCGGTAAGACAGTGGAATATACCAGCGAGATTTCTAATGCGGAATATGGAAATAATCCAATACTTGGAAAGGTAGCTATTCAGAAATACTATTCGGATGGGGAAACCGGATTGTTAGACCCGGAGGCGAATACCACATTTCAGGTTTATTTAAAGAGTAAAGGCAGCTACGAGACTTGTACGGATTACGAACGTGCCATTATCAAGACAGATAGTAATGGCTACGCAGTTACCGGCAATCTCTATTATGGTACTTATGTTGTTCATCAGGTAGATTCGGGAGATGTCGATGCTATCCATGTGGATGATTTCGATGTGGAAGTAACCGAGAATGGGAAGGTATATACCTATCCATTGAACAATAAGTTGTTTAAGGCATATCTCAAAATACTGAAAAAGGATAAACAGACGGAAAAGCAGGTGTTGAAGCCGGGAACTGCTTACAAGATTTATCGGGTAACGGACGATGGAGAGGAATTGGTGAGCCAGAGTTACAGCAATGGAAACCAGATGAAGACTGTTGATACCTTTATGACTGATGAATCCGGAGAAATCATGACGGTCAAGCCGCTTCGTTCTGCAAAATACCGAATCTATGAAGTGGATTCGGCAAATGGACTTCATATAGTGAAAAAGTTCATTGAAGTGGAAATTAACAGTAAAGCAGATAATTATGAGTCCTATGTGGACGAGGATGGATATACTCATGCCATTATTACAGTGACGTATACCAACGAGGAAACTTATGGCAAACTGGCAATCTCAAAAACCGGACAGATGCTGATGGGATGGGATTCCGAGAAAAGGGAATTTATCTATGCGGATCGTTCTCTGAAAGGAGCAGAATTTGAAATCTATGCCGACGGAGATATTGTGACGCAGGATAACCAGGGGGATACATGGTTTAAGGGTGGAGAAAAGGTGGCAACAATAACCACAGGTGAAAAGGCGGAGTTTACATCTGATTGTAAAGGTATTTGCAATTACTCTGTGGATGAAAATGATGTGGTTCATATTACATTACCGTTAGGAAAATACAAGGTAAAAGAAGTAAAAACACTTTATGGATATGTATTTTCGAAAGATAACGAATGGAATCTTGAGTTTACGTGGGAAAATGGACAAGACGAATTTGTACTGAACTCCACAGAGGATACCGATAAATCGGGAAGTTTGAATCTTCGCAATGAACTGGCAAGACCACAGATTTCTCTCTTAAAAGAAGATGCGGATACGAAGGAAACAGTAAGCGGAGCTGCTTTCTCCTTGTGTACAGCGCAGGATATTTACAATGTGGATGGAGAAAAGATTGTAGAAGCAGGAACGGAACTCACTACTTTGACAACCGGTGAGGATGGAACTGCCATCTGTGATATGATGTTACCGTTTCAGGATGAAAATTATGTGGTATCGGGAAGCGCAGTAAGTGGTTCTGCCGTTTCTGTAGAAAGTGCAGCGGTGGAAACAGGCAATTCAGAAGAAAATTCAATTTCTCAGGCATTAAATTCCGGGATGTACTATCTGAAGGAGATTTCCGTTTCAGACAGTTATTATTTGGATGAAGAGCCGATTCCGGTTCAGTTGTCTTATAAGGATGCAGTTACCCCAGTTATTTATGTGAACTGCCGGAAGGAGAATAAGCAGACTACAAATGAGATTGACAAGTTGTCAGTGGCAGATTCCAGTGAGATTGCAGGATGTAATCTGGTGATCACAGATGCAGAAGGAAATGAAATCATTTCTTGGACTTCAGGAGATAAGGATTCGGTCAAAGTATCGGTCACAGAGAAGGATGGATACTGTAATCTGAAATATTCTTTTGATGAGAAGGGAAATCTTCATGTCGGAGGATTGCTTCATGATAAGGACTATACATTGACAGAAACCCGCCCGGCAGATGGATATGTAACAGCGGATGCTATTGTATATCAAATAAGGCAGAAAAAGGCGGAGGATGGCAGCGTAAGTTCTGTGGTAAGTATTAAGCAGGAAGATGGAACTTATGTGGACCAGGCAGATGATAAAACAGTTATGGTGGATGAACAGACTCATATCCAACTTTTGAAACTAGACAAGAAAAGTGGTCAGGCTCTTGGCGGTGCCAAGTTCGTGGTAACGGATTCCGATGGAAAAGAAGTTATGAAGTTTGTGACAAAGGACGAGGCATACGACATTACCAGTAAACTGGTTGTAGGTGAATCTTACACCTTTACTGAAGTTTCTGCTCCATCCGGTTATCAACTGGCAGAACCGGTCAAGATAACGATTAAAGATACCAGTAAGGTGCAGACGGTCACTGTAAAAGATGCACCGATTCCTGACGTGCCGGATACACCACAGACAGGAGGAACACTTCCGGTACTTCCTCTTGCAGCAGGTTTTCTCGGAGTGGCAGCTGCGGCGCTTATGGTGTGGCGGAAAAGAGGATTGGTAAAGAAGAAATAAGAAACGTGTTGCAGAGTAAATGAAGATTTGGTATAATTTTAGTGTGGGGAGCAATGAGAGTTGTTCCCTACAAATCGTTGTTTGGCGATTTGGTAAATCCCAATAAATTAATTTTATAGGGAACAGAAAATTTGAATTTGTCGGATTGGTCAATTCATATTTAGTGAATGATAACAATTTATAATTTAGTATTGGATA
>USSP01000198.1 GCA_900557385.1 uncultured Lachnospiraceae bacterium | reverse complement strand
ATATAATCTCAGGAAATATCGTCACTCTTAATGGTCGAAATGCAATTCTGACGAAATCACCCGTAAGGAATTCTGCAATCTCCTCTGGTTTCTTAAACTGTGTAAAATCAATCAGACTAGCTTCCGGCGGGCTGATATCGATTTTCTTTCCCAACATAGTGGAAAGTGAGGTGGCAGCCGCGCCCATCATCTGGTTCATTGCCTCCGATATTGCGCTTAGATGCAGTTCACCCAGCTCTCCGTCTGTATTGGTACCATCACCACCCATCATCAGATCTGTGATGACCTTTACATCATGTTCCTTCAGGACTAAGATATTCGTGCCGTCCAGTCCTGCTGTGTACTTGATTTGAATAAAAACACAGGGTCTTTCATATTCTGCAAGAACACTGTCCCAGTTTGCAATCGTCACTACCGGAGTGGTAATATTTACTTTCTGGTTAACAAGTGAATACAGTGTTGTAGCAGAGGAGCCCATACTGATATTAGCTACTTCCCCGATGGCGTCCTTTTCCACATCAGTCAGCTGGTTATCCGTGTTGGCAGGTGCCGTTCCACCGGATGCCGAACTGTTATCGGAATTGGAGGATAAGTCCATCCCACTCAAAAGCGCATTTATTTCGTCCTGGGATAATATTCCACCATCCATGTATTTACTCCTCCTCTCTGATTATGCTGGTTACCCGCACCGCATAGTCCTCTTTGCTGGAGCCGGGCACCGCTGTAAATTTCTTGATATTTCCTACATATACTTCCAATTCGCTGTCCACGCGAGTGCCCAGTCGAATCACATCTCCAACCTGTAGTCCCATGAAATCACTGACAGAAATCTCTGCCTTGCCGAGAATAGCCTTCACAGGAACATCAACACGCTTGATCATCGCCTCAATGGCATTCGTATAATCAGCCTCATTACTCTCCTGAACGGTCGAGAACCAATATTTGGTATTCAGCTTATCCATGACGCTTTCCAGTGTAAAATAGGGAAGACAAATATTCATAAAGCCTTCTGCATCACCGATTTTCACATTTAGGGTAACAATGGCAATCATATCACTAGGTGATATGATCTGCGCAAACTGTGGATTTGTCTCAATTCGTTCCATAACTGGATTAATACTGATTACGTTTTTCCATGGATCCCGCATCATCTGCATACAAAGCACAACGATACGTTCAATAATTGTCATTTCTATTTCCGTGAAATCACGATTCTTTTCAAGCGGTTCCCCGTTTCCACCCAGCATACGATCAATAATAGCAAAACCTAAATTCGTCGCTACTTCAATAATGATAGAACCGGACAGTGGTTGGAAATTCACTATACCGAGAATAACCGGATTTACCAAGGCATTGGTAAACTCGGAAAAAGTTACCGTCTCGGAACTGGCAACATTAATCTGCACATTTTTTCGCAAATATACGGAAAGGTTGGTAGAAAGTAACCTTCCGTAATGCTCGTATATAATCTCTAGCGTTCTTAAGTGTTCCTTGGAAAATTTGGTTGGGCGATTGAAATCATAGTTCTTGATTTGTTTGTCACCCTTATCCGCCATCTCATCGACATCTAATTCGCCGGTACTTAAGGCCGCTAGCAGGTTATCAATTTCACTTTGGGATAAAACCTCTCCCACGGAAGTTCACCTCCCTGTTTACTGCCAAACAATTTCACTAAAAGATACTTTATAAATGAAATCGGAGCCAAACAGCTGCTGCAGTCTTTGTAAAATTTCTTTTTTCAGTCCTTCGGTGTCTGCTCTGGCCTCATCCAGCGTATATTCTCCAAACACCTCTGTAATTTCACTTTGAATCAGGCTCTTTCGTTCAGAAACACCTTCCAGCTTATAGTTCTTAAAATCAGCATTGTTGCTGTCCATACTGAGAGAAACGGAAACCATGACAAAATGAGCCTTGCCATCATCTCCCAGTGCTAAAGGAATTGTCATGGATTCCGGCAGGTCATAGGTAACTGTATCTGCCAGAGATATGGTGCTGGAAGAATCTTCATAATTCGTAACCGGCCCATTCACTTCCAAATCCAATACTCCGGCAATATCATTAACCAGTGCAGCTGTCTTGGAAAAAGTACTGTTGAAAGTAAACATCATGATTGCAGTCAGTGCAATGTTCACAATCAGCAGTGCAAGTATTAAAATGGATAAAAGATTTCTT
This sequence comes from uncultured Lachnospiraceae bacterium, assembly GCA_900557385.1. GTDB lineage: Bacteria > Bacillota > Clostridia > Lachnospirales > Lachnospiraceae > UMGS2037. Next base: position 2,026 of record USSP01000198.1, on the reverse strand, counting down.
TTCATTGCTTCTTGCTTGTCCTTTTCTTCCCGTTCCTTTAATAAGAACTGTAGGAATTGTAAATACGGATTTCAACACGACGATTCTTCGCTCGTCCCTCTTCTGTAGAGTTATCCGCTACCGGCACATATTCTCCTCTGCCGGAATGCTTAATATTCGCAGGATTTAATGCAGTGTGTGCCACCAGATAATCAAAAACAGAGAGTGCTCTGGCATCAGAAAGTTCATTGTTATTTGCATATCTGGCACTGCTCATAGGAACATTGTCTGTATGTCCCTCAATCTCAATAGTCCCTTCTGCATAACGTTCCAATATCACACCCACCTGATCCAGTACCGGGTAAACATCTTCTTTCAAAACAGCACTTCCCGAATCAAAGAGCAGTGATCCTTTTAAAGTTAATTCCACATATTGTGCTGTAAAGTCCACATCAATGTTCCCATTCAGGTTTTTTTCATTGACTGCCTCCTGAACGTTTTCTGCCATCTGCTCAGATTCCTGCAATCCCGCTTCCTCTATGGTGTCCATAGCGCTTTGGGCATCCTGTTCTTTATCCTGATCCAGATTCTCGTCTACCTCGCCTTCTGCAGCCTTACCGGTACTGTTAATATACTGATCCAGTTCATTCAGCTGACTTACACCATTACTGATTAATACACCATCACCGATCGCCGTTGCTCCTGCGCTAAAAATGCTGAAGCTCTGGTTAAAAGAGGCTGCAATCAATTCAAATTTTTCCTCGTCAATGGAGGACATCGCGTAGAGCATTACGAAAAAACAGAGCAACAGGTTCATCAGATCGCCAAAGGTACATTGCCATGCAGGCGCACCTTTCGGTGGTTCTTCCGGTTTTTTCTTTGCCAATTACTCCTCACCTCCCTCAGCAGAAGCAGCGGTCGTACGATCGCCGGGTGCTAAGAAGGATTTCAGTTTCTCCTCGATAACACGAGGATTTTCACCAGCCTGAATAGAAAGAAGACCTTCTATAATAATCTCCTTCATCCGGAATTCGATTTCATCATTTTTCTTTAATTTCTGAGCAACGGGAGTACACAGCCAGTTTGCAAGCAAGGAACCATAGAATGTGGTAACCAAAGCCACCGCCATGTTAGGTCCTAGCGCATCCGGATCGCTCATATCCTGGAGCATGTTAATAAGACCTATCAAGGTACCAATCATACCCCAGGCAGGTCCCATTGTTGCAAAATCTTCCCAAAAATGTATATTTGTGGAATGTCTATCCTGAATGCAGGACAGCTCTGTTTCCATAATAGCCCTCACCAATTCCGGATCTGTCCCGTCTACAACCAGCAGGATTCCCTTTTTCAGGAAATCATCTTCAATACTTCCTGCCGCCTCTTCCAGAGAAAGAAGCCCTTCCTTACGTGCCACATTAGACAATTCAATGATTTTCTGAATCATCTGTGCCATATCCATCTCCGGCTGTTTCAAAGCAAGTGTGAAGGATTTCAATCCACCCACAAAATTCTTAATGGATGTGGAGGCTATCATAGCCATCAATGCACCACCAAATGTAATCATCATGGAGGCAGGATCTATGTATCTCGGTATTACCGTTACACCACCGGCTATAATCATGGAAATCACGACTAATACAATTCCACCCACAAGACCTATTAATGTTGCAATATCCATTTATTCCACCTGATTCTTTTGCAATTCTTCTGCAAAAATATTCTTTCTATATGATTTTACTAGATTTTTGACATCCTGTCTACTTTCTTTTACAATTATTTTTCGCCCGGTTGTGAGCGTAATCACCGTATCCGGTGTTTCTTCGACGATTTCAATCAGATCTGCATTAATCGTGATTTTATTTCCATTCAGCTTGGTCACTTCAATCATTTTCTTTTTCTTCTTCTCCTTCCACGATTTATGCCCGACAAGCAGCAAAACCTAAGAAAGCCCGAATCTCTTCGAGCTTTCTTCGTAATTAAAATAACACATTCCTATTCATAAATCAATCAACGTTTCAGATTGGTAAGTTCTTCCAGCATGGTATCA
>USSP01000197.1 GCA_900557385.1 uncultured Lachnospiraceae bacterium | reverse complement strand
TATAGGGAGCAAAGCAGCCATCCTTTTCATTTAAACCGATCACTTTCCGGTTGATGCAGTGGGTGGGGCGCATGGTTTTACAATATATGCAGTGCCCGCAGGGTTCGTTTAACTCCCCCACCACACGCTTGCCAATCCAGCTTTTATCATCGGAATCTTCCACCACACCTACAAATTCGTGTCCCATCACTCCCCGGAAATCCGGTTTGTATCCGGCACGCACTTCCTTATCTGTATTGCACACCGCGGCCAGTTTAATTTTGATAAGACTGTAGCCGGGCTTGCATTCCGGCTTCGGATAATCCGTCACATACTTTGCAACGGCTCCATCATAAACAACTGCCTCCATCGTACGTTTCCTTTCTTTTTACTCTACGGTGACCTGACACATCTTCATGGCATCCAACGCGTTTTTGTGGCTTTCCGGGGTAACTCCTGCACAGGCATCGGCTAACACCCGCACCTCCACCTCCGGCAGAAACGCCCGGATCACCATGGCATTGGAAATAACGCAGATATCCGTACAGAGTCCTACCAGCGTCACACTGGTTAAATCCGGTATTTTTGACAGATACTGCGCCAGCTCCACGGAGCCAAACACCGGTTTATCAATAATCTTTGTGGTTTCCGTCTGTAATGCCTTGAGGGTATCACAGATTTCCCACCCTTCCGTTCCTTGAATACAGTGAGGTACTGGTAATTTCTTTCCCTCCTGGGTGTCCAGATAATTGTCAGAATGCGTATCTCTTGTATACATCACTTCTCCATCAAAATCTTTGATCACCTCTGCCACTTTTCCCACGATTGCCTGCGCCTCTTTTGTCCCCAATGCTCCGTCAATAAAATCATTTTGCATGTCAATGACTGCCAGAATTTCCTTTGCCATCCTTTGCTTTCCCTTTCTTTTCTTTTTCCCTGCCGGGTACTTCATTTTTTATCCCCGGATGATTTTTCTTGATATATTCCAGTACCTCTCTGGCACATTCCGGGCGTTCCATGCGGAGCTGATACTCCCTGCCTGTTTTGTCCCGCAGCTGGATATAATGCTCCATCAGGAGAAACTCTCCACATTCCCCATGTTCCATCCGAAGATACAGATTATCAATCTGGTCATAGGCGATATACCGGATACGAAACAGGTTTCGATAAAAGAAATGCCGTTCCCCCAATCTCACTTCCACCAGATATCTGGCTGTTTTAAATTCCGCTTTCAGATCCTTCTTGGAAACCTCCTGTCCACACAGGCATTGATACTCCATCATTCGTCCTCGTCTTCTCTGTCAGTTTTTTCTATATCAGCAAGTTCCCGTTCCTGCCGTCTGCGCCGGCGTTCCATCAGTTCCCTTCGCCTTCTTGCCCGTTCTCTCTCTGCTTCCAGTTTCTTTCGGATTATAAAAGCAAAAATAACAAATACTACTGCCACCGCAATCACAATTACCAGCAAAACCTTCATAATCCCGAGGAAAACATTTTTCGCCCCTTGATTTTTCCGATGTGAATCCGCTGCCTGGATTTGATCAGAAATCACATCCCTCTCTCCCTCATCAACCAAAGTCTGCTGATTGTCCGGCATTTGCTGAATTTCATAGACAGGCACCACCACACTTCCGACAGTCTGGGTGTCATCCACAAATGAAAAAATCACCTGGGAACTTTCCTCATCAAAGGTAGAAGTGTAGGTTAATTCAGCCGGTTGGGAAGTTTTTTTAATAAGGAGAGGATTTTCCTCTTCAGAGGGATCTTCTATCACCTGATATTGTAACCCTGTGTTATTTTGCGCTATTTGACATGCTTCGTCTATCAATTTCTGTCCGTCAGTCACATCCCATGCTGAAATCTTACGGTAATTAGCAAAGCCATAATCATACAAGGCCGCCGAATCTTTGTACTGACTGGGTGATTCATCTTTCATTACCACACAGATCAGACGCACATCATCCCGCTGGGCACATGTCACCAGTGTCTGTCTCGCTACATCTGTATAACCGGTTTTTCCTCCCACCAGTCCATCATAATAATACTTGGAGCCTCGATTGGTTCCCGGCAGCATTTTATTATGGTTCCCCAGATCAATCTCATCCGGCTGGGTGGCTGTGGCATTGATATGGTAAAAAGCGGTTCCGGAAATACTGCTCAAATTATCATAAGAGAAAAAGGCCCTTGCAATCAATGCCATATCATAGGCACTGGTGTAATGATTATCATCGGGCAGTCCATGGGGATTGACAAAATGAGTATCCTCACACCCCAGTTCCTTTGCCTTTTCATTCATCAGATCTGCAAAAGCATCCACACTTCCTGCCACATGCTCTGCAATACCGTTTGCCACCTCGTTAGCCGAAGCTAACAAAAGAGCATATAGCGCATCCTCCATGGTTAAGGTTTCTTTTTCATCAATTCCGATGTTGGAACTTCCTCGTTCCACCGTGTAGACCGCATTGTGTGAAAAGGTGATAACCTCATCCATATCACAGTTTTCCTGCGCCAACAGCGCTGTCATGATCTTCGTAATGGAAGCAGGATACTGCCTGATATGACTGTTCTTTTCATATAAAACGATTCCCGTCTCCGCATCCATAAGGATAGCGCTCTCTGCTTCAATCGACGGGGGTACGGTATTGACTGTACCTGTGTCTGTCTCCGACTCGCTTTCACTTTCCGCCGGAGCAGCCATGACCATACGAGGAAAAAGACTGCAGGAAAGAAGCACTGCCGTCAAAAAAATCGATACTTTTCTTTTTATCATCTATATAAATCCCCTTGTCTTTATCTAAAACTTACTTTTCTTAGTATACCAAAGATGATTCTGTTTTTCCACATTGTAAAAAGAAAACGCACATGATAGAATAATACTGTTGTGAACGTAACTAGATTTCCAAGGAGGAACACATTACATGAAAGCAGTTTCACTTGCACAGGAACTATCCGGTACTTCCTATCCGGGAAGAGGTATTGTTATCGGAAAATCCGCTGATGGCAAATATGCCGTTACCGCTTATTTTATCATGGGTCGCAGCGAAAACAGCCGCAACCGCGTCTTTGTGGAGGATGGCGAGGGTATCCGTACCCAGGCTTTTGATCCGTCCAAATTAAGCGATCCTTCCCTTATCATCTATGCCCCTGTCCGGGTACTTGGCAACAAAACCATCGTGACTAACGGCGATCAGACAGATACGATCTATGAACTGATGGATAAACAGCAGACCTTTGAACAGGCACTTCGCACCCGTGAGTTTGAGCCGGACGCTCCCAATTATACCCCTCGTATTTCCGGTATTATGCATATTGAAAACGGCAGTTACAATTATGCAATGTCCATCTTAAAAAGCAATAACGGAGATCCTTCTTCTTGCAATCGCTACACCTTTGCCTACGAAAATCCGGCAGCAGGTGAAGCACATTTCATTCACACCTACATGGGTGACGGCAATCCGCTTCCCAGTTTTGAAGGAGAGCCTACCCTGGTAAATCTCGATGGTGATATCGACACCTTCACCAATCTGATCTGGAACAACTTAAACGAAGACAACAAAGTTTCTCTCTTTGTCCGGTATATTGATATCGAATCCGGCAAATATAAATCCCGCATCATCAATAAAAACAAATAAGATACCGCACAAGCATGTGCAGAAATGAGGATGATTATGAACGAATTTGCTTTGAAATACGGTTGTAACCCCAATCAGAAACCTTCCCGTATCTACATGGAGGACGGTTCTGAGCTTCCTATTAAGGTACTGTGCGGAAGACCCGGTTATATTAATTTTCTTGATGCCTTTAACGGCTGGCAGTTAGTCAGCGAATTAAAAAAAGCTACCGGTCTTGCCGCTGCTACTTCTTTTAAGCATGTGTCTCCTGCAGGTGCTGCCGTAGGGCTTCCCCTCTCCGAGGTAGAACGTAAAATTTACTGGGTTGATGATCTGGATATGGAATTTACCCCCCTGGCAAATGCTTATGCAAGAGCCCGTGGCGCAGACCGTATGTCTTCTTTCGGCGATTTCATCGCATTATCCGATGTATGTGATGTAGCAACTGCCAAAATTATTAAACGTGAAGTATCCGATGGTGTCATTGCTCCCGGTTATGAGCCCGAAGCACTGGAAATTTTAAAGGGCAAGAAAAACGGCAATTATAATGTTATCGAAATCGATCCTACTTATGTGCCCTCTCCCCTTGAGCGTAAACAGGTATATGGAATTACTTTTGAACAGGGTCGGAATGAACTTCATAT
>USSP01000196.1 GCA_900557385.1 uncultured Lachnospiraceae bacterium | reverse complement strand
TGAATTGACACACATTTATGCAATTCCACCGGTTTTCCCCGGAGAGCCCCTGCAATGGACAATTCATTGAATCCCAACGGGGTTGTCGGTGGTTCAAAACAGGAAGTTACCTCAATAGCGGGATCTACGCCAATCGAAACGGAAATAGGAAGGGGCTGTCCCAGTTCTGTAGCCCTTTCGGCCATGGCCCCTATATGCCTGGAACCCAGTTGTAAAAAAATCGATAATTCATCTTTTCCCTGGATACACATACGGTGAATCGTCACATCCGAACATCCGGTGTCCGGATGGGTTGCATAACACATTCCCAGGGTGATATAAGGTCCTGCATCCACCGGTGTGTTGGTAGGCGCCGGAATCAACTTATGTAAATCAAAATCAGGCTCCGATGCCAGATGAATGATTTCCTGACAAGGTGCCTCCCCGTGAATCACCACAGGATCAATCGGCTGTTGGGCACAGCGGCACAGTAATTTCCCCAGTTCCTCACTCTTGCAGTGAAACAAGGCTGCCACACGCTTTCTGCTCCCCACCACACCAATGGCTACTTTTGTGTTCTGAAATCCTTTGATATTGTGGAAAAGCATTGCAGGACCATCCACACGTGTGGGACGCATTACGGTTCCGCCTGCTCCCACGTAACGGTATACCCCCGCCAGTTCTGCTGCCGGATCCACCTCCTCATCCGTTTCTACCAATTGTCCCGGCATGGATTTCAACAATTCCAATGCACTTCTAAGATCGTTTACTTCGCTCATATACACGTTCTCCTCACAAAAATCTGTCAAATCACAAAACGATTTTAGCATTTCCTCTCTTTCATCAGGGATCGAATTCCGTAATTGTTATTCTGTTTTTTTGTTATTATCCTTCTTACTTTCTCGTGTATTTGAATGAATTCACCACATTTTCACACTTAGTCATGACATTGTTACCAATTTATAGTAAAATGAATGTAACACAATTCACAAAATCGATGTGTTTTTATTATTCAATATTTTTGTTTGTTTTTGCGCGTACTTGACACAAACTCGTCATGCGCAAGAAACGTGCGCAGAAATGAGGTTAACTATGGATTTCGATCGTCTTAAAGAATTTGTTTGCATTGCGGAATCGGGCAGCATAAAAAAAGCAGCAGAGAGGTTAGGAATAACCGGTGCTACTTTAAGTGCCCGCATGATTCACTTTGAAAAAGATTTGGGAACAAAACTGTTTGACCGTACCAAAAATGCCATGATGCTGACACCTGCAGGAGAACAGCTGCTTCCCAGTGCTTTAGAAATTTTAAGAGATTACCGGAACATACAGAGAAACATCCGTGCAGCAGCAGAACATTCCTATCATCATTTACGGATTGCTGTTTGCGGTACCGATATGCCTTTGTATCTTTGTTCCTTTTTAAAGCAGCTCACTGCATCCAACCCTCACCTGGAACTGGAATTATTGGATGACAGATCCCATGGTATTGTAGAAAGTCTGCATTCCGGTGTTGTAGATATTTATTTTGCTCCCACAATGAATCGCTTTTTACCCAAAGGGTTATCGAAAAATATTTTCGCTGCTTCCCCGCAGCTTGTTCTTTTGCCCCAGACACACCCACTGGCTGATCGGACAACGATCTCTATCCGCGATCTTGAGGGGGAATGTTTCCTTCTCTATCCCCAGACCGCCGAACCGGTTATTCAGGATTTTCAGTTGCAAAATCTCGCGTCATCCGGGATTTCTTATCGTACTTACAGAACGGATACCTCCCCTGCATTTTACAGTTCGTTGGTTTCCATCGGTAAAGGAATCCTGCTTCACCCTGCATCTATGGCTCATTTGCCGCCCCATACCGTCTCCCTGCATGTTACAGACCTGCCCTATCCCGCCAGCAGCTGTTTTTTCTATCACCGGCTTAACCCCAAACCTGATGTACAGGCATTTGCACGGGATTTTCTTGCATTTACCCACGGAGGAAATCAGATATGAATACCGGAAGGCTTTATGAATTTATGGTTCTTGGAAAGCTTCTCAATTTCAGTCAGGCAGCCAAAGCGCTTTATATCACCCAGAGTGTTCTCAGTCGACACATGCAGGATCTGGAAAAAGAAACGGGCGTCTCTCTTTTAAACCGCACCACCCACGGTGTCACATTGACAGAAGCCGGGAAAATCCTGTTAAATCAAAGTCCGGATTTGCTGAACCAGGCTGAAAGTGTGGTGCGTCGTCTGCGCGATCAGAATATGCCCGCAAAGGGATCGGTGCGAATCGGTATGGGACTGGAATTCTCCTATTCCAATAGCATACGCACCTTTATCAAGACTTTTTTGACCCGATATCCGGACATTGACTTCCACTATGATGTGTACTCTATCAACACACCCATGGAAACGGTTCTTCAGTATGATTTGTTTTTCACCCCATGTGCCTATCATGCTCTTCCGCCCGATACCCGGCAGATCTTATCGCGGAAGCACGGTACTCTTGTCGTGCTTCCTGCCAATCATGCTTTGATTTCCAGAACCGCGATATCCCTCCCGCAGTTATATGGGCAGACTCTCATCGTGCCCTATGCCCAGGAGTTATTCGGTCCCTATGCCCAAAACTGGATGTTAATCGACAAAGCAACCCACGGTCACATTTCCGTCATCAAAGTAGACAATCTGTCCACCGCATTATTTCTCGTCTCTATGGGGAAGGGGATCTGCGTTGCTTCCCGTTATATCAAAAATATGCTGCCCGTCGAGACGACAAGTGTCAGTATATCCGGTACCCATTGTTGCTTTAACGAATATCTGTATTACAATGAAAAAGGAAACGGCATTGCTAAGCTGTTCTTCGAGGAATTTCAAAACGGACGGCTTTCTAACTAAAAGCCCGTTCTATGTCCGGGATAATACCCGGAAAGCTCCCTCGATATTGATGCGTCCATACCCCCACTCCCGGTTGGGATAGGTCACATCCTGCTCCCGCTCCGCACCCCGGATGAAAACGCTCTTGAGCTGTCTGCTTTCAATGAGAGGAACATTTCCTTCCACCACTGCCCACTGCATAAACTGGGCAAAAATTCCCGCAGCCACTGCTGCCGCCATACCGGAACCGGTGGTCTCACCTACCCCCGTGGCAACTCCCACTCCCGGTGCCGACAACTGTGGATTGATGCCTGCGGTCTGGGTAAAGCCCCGGCCGGAATTAATGTAAAAGCTATTATTGACAGCATCATAGGTGGATACGGTAACGGGTACATCTGCCATTCCCGGTTCCGTCAATGTAGTGTAGGGATTGGGCTTTAGGAAATATACCGGGACATTTAAGAAATCCCGGATGGGTAGCCATGTATGAAACACTCCGATTTGCGGCTGTTCCACAGAATGCACCTGTACGATCCAGATCCCCGGTGTGGGATTGACAAACCGGAAGAACAACAATTCCTCTCCCAGATTTCCCTCACTCAGCAGGCTATCTACTGCCACACTGCTTTTTTCATAAATAAAAGAATACTCCACGTGTCTCCGAATCCCATACCGGATAACCGGGGTCTGTTCCCCCCCCGGTGTGCGGATGGACACAGTATAAACATCCGGTGCCGTTCCCCACAGTTCCATGCAAAAGCCCCGGCAATCCTCAGCCACCCTGATTTCCATGGTCTCTCCCACCTGGTTGATAAAAGGGGGAATTCCATAGTCTCTCTGTACCAATTCTCCCCGGTAATGATGGGCGGCATTTCCTTCATTTCCCCCGCAGATTACCACCGCCATCCCCCGTTTCTTTGCCACCGTATCCAGATACTGGCTTAAATGGGACTGCCCCGTATGGTCACCCTGATTGGTTCCGATCCCGATGCAAAGCACCACCGGTCTCTGAAATGCGATGGCAAACCGTTCCACATAGGCGATGGCCAGCATCAGATCATTTTCCTGATAGGCTGGCACATCCTCCGGGATCAGATAAAGTTCTCTCAGGTAAGGCTTTGCCTGCTTCAGTTTCACGATGATGAGTTCTGCATCCGGTGCAGCTCCCCGAAAGCCTCCTCCCGTTATTGCTACTCCCGGAGCTGTTCCAAGCATTGCTCCCGCCGCGGCTCCCGCCATGGCGCTTCCATGTCCGTTTTCATCTCTGGAGGGTACGATATCATAAGGGTTCTCCGCTGCTAATGCCCGGTCTATATCCGCTCTTGTATACACGGTTCCATAGGGAAACGGACGGATATCCTCTGCCTGTTCCGCGCCTGTCTCCATGGTCTGATCCCATAGGGA
>USSP01000195.1 GCA_900557385.1 uncultured Lachnospiraceae bacterium | reverse complement strand
AATGTTTTCTATAGAATATTTTTAGGTTCACATTAAAATTTTCTTGTTTTTTTTCGTCATTTAATATAGAACCTGCATAAATTTGACGCAGCTTTTTGGCATTATGCACTTCGACTTAGCACTTTAATGGGCAAAAAATGAAAAAGGAGGCTGTAAAAAAGCTCCCTTAACATTATAATGAACCTCTTATTTTCTTGAATAGAATCAATGGATAACCATATCCAGGTAGCGTTGAGCCTCCTCCTGGGTAAGAGAAAATGCTCGTTGCAGTTTCGCAAGAATGATTTCGGGGGCTATGCCGTCTTCTTGTTTATCCAGTATAAATGCATGGATTCCATCCTCAAGACCATGCTCATATTCGGCTTTTCGAAGTTTCTTTTCTTCTTTTTCTTTATCATATTCAAAAATACTCACCTTATAAACCTCCGCACGGTTCTGCTGTAGGAATTCTGATAAGATTCCTTCCTGGATGCACTCAGTGATTGCCCGTTCTACCGCATCATTTAAATCCATTTGTCCTGCATATTTCCTGACCCTGTCCACATACTGGGCGTATTCTCCGAGAATCCGGCACTTCTCCAGCAGTTCCTTGTTGTGTCCGACATTGATGTTGAGCATCGTAACCTTTAATTCCAAGTCCGGCTCACTGGTCGGATTTTCGTAGGCTGTGGATAGTTTCAGTATTTCTCTGTCCGAAACTTCTTTGTCCGTACCGTTGTAAAATACGAGAAACTTTGGTGTGGGAATTTTCTGGACTGCCGAAGAATACAAGGATTTCTGATCCACCATCGCCTGGTATTCACTGGCAATGTAAAACAAATCCCGCAAGGGAATGTTCGGATTGTAGGTGGACTGATGTTCATAGAGATACAGCCCTGTTTCCAACACAAAGGCGATATCATTCTTCATGCCCATGTAAACAGCATTTTTCAGGGTAACGATCGTCAATGCATCCGGGTCTTCGTAGTGTTTCCCTGAGATTGCATTATACAAGGACAACAAATTTTCCTTATCGGAAAACAGCCACCGGAAAATGGTGTCCTTATAGTTTCGGTTTGCAGAAAGTTCCTCATGGTGTTTCATACTCGTATTCAATTTTACCTCCTTCTTCGGAGGCTCACTTCCACATCAGCAGCCTCCGCCTTTCTTGGTTTACATTGGAAAAGCATAGACTTCTGATATGAAATAGATGATAGACGGTTTAAAACCAGAGAATTCATAAGAAATATGCTTTGTCTGTATCTTAACATAGGTGATTCTGGGAAGACAAGTGATTTTTAGACTGTTTCATAATAAGGCACTGTTTCATAATAAGAGAAAATGCCCACTACAGCTTTTTATAAGCCCGACGCCAGATGCGGCGGTACAGGAAAAAGGACACAAACGCTGCGGTCATCTCTGTGATGACAAATGCCCACCAGACACCGGTGACGCCAACCTTACGGCTTAACAGATAGGCTGTAGGGATAATCACTACCACATAACGCATCAGGGAAACCACCAAAGAGGGCATACCCTCACCCAACGCCTCCAGGGCGCCTGCACAGGTCACGGAAACCGCAGACACCACAAAACCTAAACTGATGACATGCAAAGCGGTTACACCAATGGTAATCGTGTCAGGATTGTCCGTAAACAATCCGATCAACTGTCCAGGGAGTAACCAGCAGCACACCGTTCCCAGGGCCATGATGCCCATGGTCAGCACCATCGTCAGCTGGTAGATTTTTTCCACGCGTTTCTTCTCTCCTGCTCCATAGTTATAACCAATCAGAGGACGGATGCCCTGAATGATACCGTTAGCGGGCAGATAAATGAAAGTCTGCAGTTTATAGTAAACACCCAACACCAGTACATAAGTCTGGGAATAAGCAGCCAGAATTCCGTTCAAGGCAGAAATCAAAAGAGAGGGTAATGCCATATTCAGGCTGGCTGGAATACCGATACCATACATCTTTGCCCAGATGTCCCGGTTGAACCCCAGGCTTTTCCGGCTGATTGCCACAGGTAAGGGTTTTACCCGATCTAAAATCACATAGGCAAGCAGTGTCAGTATCTGTCCCGCTCCCGTCGCCACAGCAGCGCCTCGGATTCCCATTCTCGGGAAACAGCCGATACCGAAGATTAAGAGGGGATCCAATACAATATTGGTTACAAATCCTACTACCATGCAGAACATGGTTTCCTTCATTCTCCCCACTGCCTGGAAGATTTTCTCGTAGGCAATGCCGAGGGTGACTGCCACTGCAAATACAAAGACGATATTGGCATAGTCAAGTCCCAGCTGAATCACGTTTTCATTCCGGGTGAAGGCACCCAGAAAGGCAGGCATCGCAATGAAACACACAACCATCAACAGGATTCCGTGTACTGTACTGAGTACCAATCCCTGGGTCGCCGCCCGGTTCGCTTTTTCCTGTTGCTGCGCTCCCAGGTAAAAGGCAATCATAGCGTTCATCCCCACACCAAACCCAACACCAATGGAAGTCATCAGGTTCTGTGCCGGAAACACCAGAGATAGTGCCGTCATGGCATCCTCGCTGAGTTTTGCCACGAAGTAGCTGTCCACAATGTTATACAAGGAATTAAACGCCATGGATAGTACCATAGGCAATGCCATGGAAAGCACCAACGGAAATATTTTCTTTTTTTTCATAAATGACTGATCCATTATTTTAACCTCGTTTCTTGTCGCAGTGTAATCCTTGCGGAGCATTTTGTTTGATAGGAATTTCCTATCAAACAAAAAAGCCACACAGTCATTATGACTATGTGGCGAAAAGAAGCTGCGCTCATAAATGCAACATTGAAAAATCCACACCCCGAAGGGTTTTATGGGTTCGATTATAGTAAACTTATTTTGGGTTGTCAACCATCATTACCGGAATCAGACACAAACGATCCGCCAGACGCCCAGGCAGGATGCCTTCCTTACTGGATGGTCCTACGGCTCTTCATCGATGTAAGCAAGCAGTTTCAACTTGCCGTCTTTACATTCTATCACGGCAGTTGCACAGTTTCCCATATGGAAATGCCAGAAATCGCTGACCGGCACATCCGCTATGGGATTTAAAATACTCCGGTTCATGGCTCCATGTCCCACCACCAACACGTTTTCGTATTTTCCTTCCAGCGGTAGCAGCATTTCCTTTACGAATGCATGGGTTCTCGCATACAGCTGTGAAAAGGATTCCCCATCGGTTCCCGGTTCATACTTTCCGGGATTTTTAAAGAAATCGTAGATGGGAATCGTAGGATCCTGTAAGGCTTCCCGATCCAGTGTGCCCTCCCATTTACCAAAGTTGATTTCCTTCAGCCGGTCATCTGTGGTCAGAGGGATGTTCCTCTCTCCTATTAAAATACCGGCGGTATGTCTGGCTCGAATCAGCGGCGAGCAGAATGCCCGTTCAAAAGGTACCTGCTCCAATCGTTTCGCCGCCTTCTTTGCCTGCGCTACTCCATTCTCATTAATATCAATATCAACCTGACCCTGAAGCTTCGTTGCACGATTCCAGTCTGTCTCTCCATGTCTCACCAGGTAGATGTTCATTGTCTAGTCCTCTTTCTCGCTTGAAATTACGCTTCCTATATAAAGAAGCAAGACGATTATAGCACAGATTACACACTTACAACAGTCCATGTCCGGGCTCGTCTAATTTTGTCTGCAAAAATCGTGACAGGGAGGAAAATCTTCACTATAATGAAAGTAGAAAAATTGAAAGAGAGGAATCGAAATGGTTAAGATTATTTCAGACAGCACCTGTGATCTTTCATCGGAACTGCTTACCAGATACGATATTGATATATTGCCGCTCCACATCTTATTGGGCGACGAGGAATTTGAAGATGGGAAAAACATTACCCCGGAACAGATTTTCCAATGGGCAGATGCCAACAAAACAACACCCAAGACCTCCGCACCTTCTTTAGCAGAGACCATTGAACTGTTTCGTCCCTATGTGGAAGAAAAACGGGAGATCGTCTGCTTCTCCATTTCCTCCAGCATGTCTACTTCCGGAAACGTAATGCGTCTCGCAGCCGAAGAACTGGAAGCCACAGAGCAAATCACCGTCATTGATTCTGCCAATCTTTCCACCGGAATCGGCCTTCTGGTCATAGAAGCAGCCATCCTGGCCGGGGAAGGGAAAAAAGCTTCTGAAATTGCCGCTGTTATGGAAGATTTAAAGCCCCGTGTTCGTGCCAGCTTCGTTGTCGATACCCTGACCTATTTGTACCGGGGCGGCCGCTGCA
>USSP01000194.1 GCA_900557385.1 uncultured Lachnospiraceae bacterium | reverse complement strand
GGTGGTGAACCACTGGTAAGAAAAGCAGATATCCTGAAACTGATGGAAAAACACAGAGATGTAGAGTTCCATACCTTCACCAATTCCACCCTGATTGATGAGGAATTCTGTAAAGAATGCCAGAGACTGGGTAACTTATCCTTCTCCATCTCTCTGGAGGGATTTGATGAAGTCAATGATATGCGTCGTGGTAAAGGCGTTTTTGATAAAGTAATGCACGCTATGGATTTACTGAAGAAATATGGTCTGATTTTCGGTACCTCCATCTGCTATACCAGCAAGAATATCGAAACCGTAACCAGTGATGAATTCCTGGATCTGATTATTGACAAGGGTTGTCGTTTCACCTGGTATTTCCACTTCATGCCCGTTGGAAATAACTCTACTACTGACTTACTGCCCACCAAGGAACAGCGTGAGTACATGATTAAGCGTGTGCGTGAAATTCGTGGCCGTGAGGGTGGAAAGCCCATCTATGCAATGGACTTCCAGAACGATGGGGAGTTTGTCGGCGGATGTATTGCCGGTGGCCGTAACTACTTCCACATCAATGCAAACGGTGATGCGGAGCCTTGCGTATTTATCCACTACTCCGGTGCGAATATCCATGAGAACAGTGTCCTGGAGTGCCTGAAACAGCCTCTGTTCATGGCATACCGTGATAACCAGCCCTTCAACCATAACCATCTGCGTCCCTGCCCGATGCTGGAAAATCCTGAGATTCTGCAGCGTATGGTCAAGGAGACCGGTGCGAAATCCACTGATCTGGAGTCCCCGGAGAGCGTAGAGCATTTGTGTGGAAAATGTGCGGAATATGCAGCTTGCTGGCAGGAGCCTGCAGAGGAAATCTGGAACAGCAAGGAGCATAAGAAACCTCACTACGAGAACTATAAGAAACAGGAACAGTAAGGAGTCCCCATGTCCCAGGTTACGAAACGCGCCCTTGAACAATCGCTGAAAAACCTTTTGTTAAAAAAGCCATTGACGAAAATTACCATCAATGACATAGCAGAGGATTGCGGCATCAACCGCATGACCTTTTATTATCACTTTAAGGATATTTATGATCTGGTGGAATGGTCTTGTATTGAGGATGCCCGGAAGGCGCTGGAGGAAAAGAAAACCCACGATACTTGGCAGCAGGGATTTCTGCAGTTGTTTGAAGCTGTACGGGACAATAAACCATTTATTATGAATGTGTACCATTGCGTGGACAGAGAACAGGTAGAGAAGTACTTAAATCCTTTGGTGGATGATCTGCTCATGGGCGTGATTGAGGAGCAGGCAGCAGGCATGACCGTCCGTGATGAAGATAAACAATTCATTGCAAAAGTGTATGCCTATTCCTTCGTGGGACTGATGTTAGACTGGATCCGGGATGACATGAAGGACGACCCGGAAGAACTGGTGAAGAAATTTGCCATGGTGATCCAGGGCGACCTGGCCGGTGCCTTGTCCCGGTTTAAAATCTGAGGAATTTATCAAAAGTCCTGTTTTGATAAAAAATTATACAATGTAAGCCTCCGTGATAAAAATTTTATCGCGGAGGTTTTTCTGTTTATTGTGGGTTTTCCGGGGAAGGATATACTGTAAGCATAAGGAAACAGAAAACAACAAAACAAGGAGGAAAATCCTCTCCTCGTCATAGGACTCGGATTTTTCCTTCGGAAAAACAAGGAGGATTTGATTATGTACTATTCAGCAGGAACTTATGAATCATTTGCACATCCCGAAAAACCCAAGGACGTGGATAAAAAATCAGCATACATCATCGGAACCGGACTGGCTGGACTGACTGCAGCATTTTATCTGGTGCGTGATGGACAGATGAAGGGCGAGCATATTCACCTTCTGGAAAAATTGGAACTGGCAGGTGGAAGCTGTGATGGACGCAAGGATGTCACCAAAGGTTTCTTCATGCGAGGCGGTCGTGAGATGGATAACCACTTTGAAGTCATGTGGGATACCTTCCGAGATGTTCCTTCCATTGAAACACCTGGCGTGTCCGTGCTGGACGAGTATTATTGGCTCAATAAACACGATCCCAACTACTCCCTCTGCCGTGCATCCATCAACCGTGGCGAGGATGCTCATACGGATAAGAAATTTGAACTGGACAAAGAGTCTGCAATGGCATTGTCCCAGTTATTCATCACGCCGGAGGATGCCCTGGAAGACAAGAAGATTTCCGATGTGCTGCCGGATTCCTTCTGGAACACCAACTTCTGGCTGTACTGGCAGACCATGTTCGCTTTCCAGCGTTGGTCAAGCGCGCTGGAGATGAAGCGTTATCTGTGCCGTTATGTACATCACATTGATGGACTTCCGGATTTCAGTGCCCTGCGTTTCACCAAATACAATCAGTTTGAAAGCATGATCCTTCCTTTGGTAAAATACCTGGAAGCACACGGCGTGGCAATTGAGTATGGCATGGATGTGAAGAATGTCATTATCGATACCGTTGGCGATAAGCAGATTGCAAAACAGATTGTCTATGTGAAGGACGGTAAAGAGCAGACGATTGACCTCATTGAGGATGATTTGGTATTCATTACTAATGGCTGCTGTACCGACACCTCCTGCTACGGTGACCAGAACCATGCTCCCGACCTTTCCGGCATCAAGAATGGCTTCGGTGAGTCCTGGGATATGTGGAAAAATATTGCAGCTCAGGCAAAACATGGGGAATTTGGTAACCCGGAAGCTTTCTGCAGCGATGTTGAGGCAACGAACTGGATGAGTGCCACCGTGGCAACTTCCAATGAAGAAATCATTCAGCACATTATGAAGATTTGCAAACGTGATCCCCGTGCTGGCAAGGTAACCACCGGCGGTATCGTAACCGTAAAGGACAGCACCGAAAACTGGTATCTGTCCTGGACCATCAACCGTCAGCCTCAGTTCAAGTCCCAGGATAAGAACATGATTCTGGTATGGCTATACTCTTTAAATACCAATAAAGAAGGTAATTACGTGAAAAAAGCCATGCGTGACTGTACTGGTGAAGAGGTCTGCCAGGAGTGG
Organism: uncultured Lachnospiraceae bacterium; assembly: GCA_900557385.1. Classification (GTDB taxonomy): domain Bacteria; phylum Bacillota; class Clostridia; order Lachnospirales; family Lachnospiraceae; genus UMGS2037. The sequence continues at coordinate 1,238 of USSP01000194.1, read as the reverse complement.
CTGTATCATATCGGTGTACCGGAACAGGAGATTGCAAGACTGGCGAAAGAAGAGTGTAACACCACCACCTGTTTCATGCCCTATATCAACGCCTTTTTCCAGCCCAGAAAGAATTCCGACAGACCGCATGTTGTGCCGGATGGCGCAGTAAACTTCGCATTCCTGGGACAGTTCGCAGAGACACCCCGCGATACCATCTTTACCACCGAGTATTCCATGCGTACCGGTATGGAGGCAGTCTACACACTGCTGGACATCGACCGTGGCGTGCCGGAAGTCTGGGGCAGCAAGTACGATGTGCGTGAACTCCTTCGCGCCTGCTACTATGCGATTGACAAGAAACCGATCACGGATATCAAGCTTTCCTTTAAGGAGCGCGAGATGCTGAAAGTGGTTCTAAAGAAGATAAAAGGAACGGACATTGAAATCCTGTTGAAAGAAAGCGGATTGATTGAATAGAGTGCGATGCTCTATATAAATAAGAACGAGGGGATGAGATACAGTCTCATCCCCCTTGAGACTGTAGACAAAGTGGCTTTGCGTCTAATCTCAAATAGTATTCTGGCTGACTGACCTGGATTAAGGTTTTGAATGTAATTTTCTTATTTGCAGTCGAGTATTGGGCATATAGTAAATTTATTTCCATTTTTTCCCATGTACAATGTAAATTTTGAAAGACAAAAGGTTGTTTCTTTGCATTATGTAAACCTTGAGGGCAAATCGCGTTGTTAGGCAAATTTTTGCCCTCTATTGATGCGTTTTTACGGGCAAAAATACAGCAAGACGAAGTATTTTGCCCCTGAGCCTTTCTTATACGTGCTTAAAATATGCAAATTACGGGATGTTTTGTCTTTTGCTGGGGCAAAAATGAAAGCAACTGAAGCTATATGCCCGTGGAGAGCAATTTATAAGGTTCAGATAGGAATTTCCTACCAAATGAAAATCCCCACTCATCTTAGAATGAATGGGGAACATTTATATCGACTTTCTTATTTCAGATAAAATCAATGGACAAGGGTGTCCAGATAGTTTTGCGCTTCTTCGCTGGTAAGAGAAAATGCCCGCTGCAGTTTTGCAAGGATAATTTCAGGGGCTATGCCGTCTTCCTGCTTATCCTGTATAAATGCAAGGATTCCTTCTTGCCTGCCATCTTCCAGTCCGTGCTCATATTCGGCTTTTCGCAGCTTCTTTTCTTCTTTTTCTTTGTCATATTCAAAAATGCTCACTTTATAAACCGG
>USSP01000193.1 GCA_900557385.1 uncultured Lachnospiraceae bacterium | reverse complement strand
GGAACCTGCATTGAATAGCGCCAGAAAAGGATAGGATAACACCGTTATGTAGAAGTAAATCAGAGAAGCCTCCATCACATCCGCATCCACTTTTCCGAAAATCAATTGTAACAACGGCTCCCTGCCAATAAGGAAAATAATCATCAGCAGTACAGAAACAGACAGGACAGCAAGAACCACCTGTCTCGCTGCCCGATTACTTCCTTTCTCATCTCTTCTGCCTAGATATTGGGAACAAACGATTGTCGCACCTGTCGCCAGGGCGGAAAACACCTGGATAACCAGATTGTTGATGGCATCTACCAGGGATACAGCGGAAATTGCCGCTGTTCCCACATTTCCCACCATCATGGTATCCACCATTCCCATGAAAGAATTCAATAACTGCTCTATCATCAAAGGAATCAGTAACATCCACAGGGTTTTGTTATCGAACATCCTATGTTCCCAGTCAATTTTTGTTTTGTCATAAAGTCTTATTTTCATTGCTTATTTCTTAATTTTTCCCCACTCATATGGTGTTGCCTGGTAAACGTAATAATTCAGCCAGTTTGTATATAAAATGTTGCTGGTAGCTCGCCATTGGAGAAAAGGGCGCTGCTCCGGATCGTCATCGGGGTAATAATTTTTCGGCAGGTGAATGGGCAGTCCCTTGCTCAAATCCCGCTTATATTCCTGATCCAGGGTCATGCGGTCGTATTCCAGATGTCCCATGACGAAAATCTGCTTTCCGTCCGGTGTCATACAAAGCAATACCCCTGCCTCATCGGATTCTGCCAGCACAATCAACTTATCGCAGTTATGAATATCTTCGGAAGTCACCGCTGTGTGACGGCTGTGAGGCGCATAAAAATAATCATCAAAACCTCTCACTAAAGGAATTTTACGATTGTTCACTTTATGCTTATAAACACCAAATAATTTTTCCGGCAGCAATATCTTGTTTAACCCGAAATGATAATAAACACCGGCCTGGGCTCCCCAGCAGATATGGAAGGTAGAGGTTACATTGGTTTTCGACCATTCCATCACCTGACACAGTTCCTGCCAGTAGTCTACTTCCTCAAACGCCATGTTCTCAACCGGCGCTCCGGTAATAATCAATCCATCGTAGGTGTTATCTTTCAATTCATCGAAGGTATTGTAAAACTTATTGAGATGATTGGCAGAGGTATTATTAGAAACATGGGTACTCATTCTCATAAAGGTTACATCCACCTGTAAGGGAGTATTGGACAGTGCCCGGAGTAACTGCAGCTCCGTCTCTTCCTTTAAAGGCATCAGATTTAAAATACAAATCTGCAACGGACGGATATCCTGATGCATGGCTCTGTTTTCATCCACCACAAAGATATTTTCTCTCTCCAGTGTTTCCTTTGCAGGCAGGTCATTTTGTGTTTTAATCGGCATGGTACGTTAATTTTCTCCCTTCATGTACTCTTCCAGGAAGTCCGCCTCTGAAATAATGCGGACATTTAATTCCTTTGCTTTTTTATTTTTGGAGGAAGCGCTGGTCACATCATTGTTAATCAGACAAGTGGTTTTTCCTGTGACACTTCCTGTCACCTTTCCTCCCTTTGCTTCAATGCGTTCCTTTAACTCATTACGGTTGGAAAACTGCTCCAAAGAGCCGGTAATGACAAAGCTCATTCCCGCTAAAGTCTGGACATTTCCGTCTGTCTGGGGTTTCTCCAGGGTCAGTTCTTTTAAGAGTTTATCCAGAACTTTCATTTTTTCCGAATCAGCAAAATATGCTACGCAGGCATTGGCTAATACCTCGCCTAACCCATCGATTTCCAGAAATTCTTCCACCGACGCCTGACGGATTTTATCGAAATCATAATCAAAATGACGGCACAGCAGTTTCGCATTTGCCAGTCCGATTCCGGCAATACCTAGTCCGTAAAGCACCCGGTGTAAATTGGTGGTGCGGGCTGTCTCAATACTGTTCATGAGATTCTGGTAAGACTTTTCTCCAAAGCCCTCCATCTCCACAATAATCTCTTTATACCGATCCAGATGAAACAGATCCACATAGGAATGGATAAAACCATGTCCGATAAATTTTTCCAGGGTTGCCTCGGAAAGTCCATCCATGTTCATGGCATCTCTACTCACAAACAAGGTAAAGGATTTAATCTTTTTCGCTGCACATTCCGGATTGGTACAGTAAAGAGATTCCGCGTCATTCGCAGCCTTTACTTCCGTAGGATGACCGCAGGCAGGACAAATCTCCGGAATCTCCACAGAATCCGAACCCGTCAGATTATCCGCAATCTGGGGAATAATCATGTTGGCTTTATATACCGTAATATGGTCGCCGATTCCCAGCTTTAAGCTCCGCATAATACTGATATTATGCACAGAAGCACGGCTGACTGTGGTTCCCTCCAGTTCCACCGGGTCAAAAATCGCTACCGGATTGATCAGACCGGTACGGCTTGGACTCCATTCGATTTCACGCAAGGTGGTCTCCCGCACTTCATCTGCCCATTTAAAGGCAATGGAATGGCGGGGAAATTTCGCAGTGCGCCCTAAAGACATACTATAGGCAATGTCATCATAGGTCAGCACCAGACCGTCGGAAGGAAATTCATAATGTTTGATTTCCTCCTCAAACCATGCCACCGCATCCAGAATATTGCCGGCATTCACTTCTTTGTATGGCACCACCGTAAATCCCTGGCTGGCAATGAAATCAAATTCTCCTTTTCTGGAGTTGTGTACATCCACCGGATTTTCCGGACTGTTTTCTGCCTGAATCAGGCTGTATACAATAAAGTTTACATTTCGTTTTGCTGTAATTTCATTATTTAACTGGCGCACAGAACCACTGCACAAATTCCGGGGATTTTTGTATTTATCCTCCACTGCCTCAATCTGTTCATTGATTTTTTCAAAATCAGCATAAGAAATGACTGCTTCTCCGCGAAGAATCAGCCGTCCTTTATAAGGTATCTTTAAAGGAACATTTTTAAAAACCCTGGCATTTCCGGTAACAACCTCGCCGACCTCACCGTTTCCTCTGGTGACCGCTTTCGCCAGTTCGCCATTCTCGTAGGTAAGTACCACCGTCAGTCCATCCAGCTTCCAGCTGAGAATTCCTTTTTTATCTCCCAGCCAGTCCCGAAGTTCTTCCCTTTCTTTGGTTTTTCCCAAAGAAAGCATGGGCTGTTCATGTCTTGCTTTCGGTAATTCATCCACAGCTTCATAACCCACACGCACCGTGGGACTTCCGGCAAGGGTCATTCCCGTTTCTTCTTCCAATGCCGTCAATTCATCATAAAGCCGGTCATATTCAAAATTACTCATGATTTCCACATCTTTGGCATAGTAGCTTTCCGATGCTTTATTTAAAAGCTCTACGAGCTCCTTCATTCTCTCGATGCGATCCATTTCGCTTTCCTCGCTTCTATCTGTTTCCTGTCATTCCACACTGGCGGTACAGAGCCTCCCTCTCTGCTCCTGTGACTTCCCGGTATTCCCCGGGTTTCAAGGTTCCCAGTTCCACATTCATAACCCGCACTCGTTTGATGCTGATTACATGAAACTGAAAAGCCCGGCACATCCGGCGGATCTGACGATTCAGTCCCTGGGTCAGAACAATCCGAAAGGTATACTTACCAATCCGCTCCACCTGACAGGGTCTGGTAGTCTGCTTTAATTCTTCAAGATAAACACCCTTGGCCATCTGATGTAAAAAAAGATCCGTCACCTCGCGGTTTACCCGAACCACATACTCTTTTTCATGTCCATTGGCTCCCCGCATCATTTTGTCAATCAGATCACCATCATTCGTCATAATCAGTAATCCCTCGGATTCTTTATCCAGGCGCCCGGCATAAGTAACCCGTACCGGATATCGCAACACATCCGCTACTGTTTTTTCCGCATGCTGATCCTTCTGGGTACAGGTAATCCCTGTAGGCTTATAATAGGCAAGTACAACCCGTTCATCCTTTTGCTCGACCTGTTTGCCACGGACACAGATAATATCCTCTTTTCCAACCTGCACACCGGTCTGTGCGGTTACTCCGTTAACAGTAACCACGCCTTCTTCTACCAGTTTGTCTGCCTCTCGTCTGGAACAAACTCCACAGGCTGCCAGATATTTATTTAAACGCTGTTTTTCACTTTTCCTTTTTTCTGCACTCATACTCATCATTTTATAACAGCTACAAATCCTCCACGCGGCAAACATTTTATTTCCAAAGTCATTTCGTCTTCTGACAAAGGAAGATTTTCTTCAATAGCAAAGCTCCTGTCATCTGTACCATCCTCAAATCT
>USSP01000192.1 GCA_900557385.1 uncultured Lachnospiraceae bacterium | reverse complement strand
GCCTACCGCAAGGTAGGCAAAGCGAAAAGAGAAGAACTGGCAGTGCAGGCATTGGAAAAGGTAGGATTGGGACACCGTATGGATCACAGACCGGCTCAGATGTCCGGCGGACAACAGCAGCGGGTAGCGATTGCAAGAGCGATTGCACAGGCACCGCCTATCATTCTGGCGGATGAACCCACCGGAAATCTGGATTCTGCATCAACGGATGAAATCATGCAGATTTTGAAGGAACTACATCAAGAAGGGCGTACCGTTATCATTATCACCCATGATAACGATATTGCGAAGCAGGCATCCCGTCGAATCCTGATTAAGGACGGCAGAGTGGAGTCAGATACAAAATATGATCATGAGGGAGGAAAGGCATTATGAGAAAGAGAAATGCAGCAGAGATAGAAGAAGGAAAGAAAGCCAGAAAGAAATTATCCAGGAAGGCAAAACGGCGTATTGCGATTTTTACCGTGATTGGTGCCGTGATCATTTTTATCGTGGTAAAGGGACAGATTCAGGCGAATCAGCCCATGATGGCAGAAACGACAGAAGTTTTGACCGGTGATCTGGAGCAGACTTTAAGCACCAGCGGCACAGTAGAAAGTGAACAGGTCAAAACCTATTATTCTCCGGTTGGGGCAACAATCCAGGATGTACCGGTGGAACTGGGAGATGCAGTATCAGCAGGACAGCTTCTGGTTGCCTATGATGTAAACGATCTGGAAAATGCCAAAGAACAGGCACAGTATCGTACACAGGCAGCTGTCAACAGTTATCTGGGTTCCGCAGCACAGAATACACAGAGTGGCGGTAAATATGCAGAGGCCTCCACCAACCTGGATGTGTTGGAGCAGCAGATTGCGGATCAGAAGGCTGTCGTTGCTTTGTTAAAGGATCAGTTGGAGGCTAAAACCAACGAAAAGAAAAATGTTTACCAGAAGAAGGATGTGGAATTACAGAAAAAGCTGCTGACAGAGCAGGCGAACTTAAGCAGTGCTACCGGAGCAGATGCCCAGGAAGAAATCAACTGGCGTATCCGCAATATACAGAGCGATATTGCCCAGAATACCTATGATTTATCGATGGTAGATCAGGATGCAGAGCTGAAACAAATGAGCAAGGCTGTGGAAGATGCGCAGGAGGTATTGAATCAATACGAAGAAGCCCGCACCGAGATGAAGTCCCAGAAAAGCGGGAACGAGGCAAGTCAGAGCAGCGGTTACAATGCAGCCAGTTTAAATGCAAGTGCCCAGGAAACCAAATTGTCCCAGCAGATCGCAGAGGAAAACCTGCAGATGGCACAAAGCGGTGTAACGGCAGACTTTGATGGTATTATTACCAGTCTGTCCGCAAAGGATGGTGCACTGGCAACCCAGGGGATGGAACTGGTGGAGGTGCAGAGCAATAAAGAGGTCTGTGTCAAAGTAGGACTGACGAAGTATGATTTGGAAAAGGTTGCTGTTGGGCAGAAAGCAGATGTGACCATTGCAGGCAATACCTATCAGGGCGAAATCTCCAGAATTTATCACATGGCAACCAAAAACGCTTCGGGAAGTTCGATTGTGCAGGCACTGATCCATATTGACAACCCGGATGATGGCATTTTCTTAGGCATTGAGGCAAAGGTTGTGATTCATACAGCAGAGAGCAGCAATACACTGTTAGTTCCGGTGGAAGTGATTAATGCAGATATGAATGGAAGTTTTGTTTATGTGGTAGAAAATGGTGTAGTGACCAGGAAAGATATTGTAACCGGTATCAGCTCAGATACCTATACCGAGATATTGGAGGGACTTTCCATAGGAGATGCTGTAATCGTGGACAGCAGCACTGTTGAGGAAGGCATGAATGTCACTTCCTATGATTCCGCGGCATTGCAGCAGTAAATGGGGGTAACAGAATGTCACAATTATGGGAATACATAAAAATCGCCTTGATGAATATCAAGAGCAACCGGGGCAGATCAATCCTTACGATGCTGGGAATTATCATCGGTATTGCCTCAGTGATTATGGTCATCTCCATCGGAAGCGGTGTTTCCGATGAAATGAACACAGAACTCAATGCCATGGCAGGAGGCCAGGTGTACTTGTATGTCAATAGTAATACCAATGACCAGAACATTGCCATGAATGAGGAGGATTTTGAAGCCATCCAGGATAAAGTAGATCATGTGGTGGGTGTTACGCCGGACTATACCTGGTACGGCGGCATGGTGTCCGGTCAGAAGGGCAATTTCGATGCTTTTGTGGAGGCAGGAAATCAGAATCTGGAATACATTTATAAAAGAGACATTATAAAGGGAAAATATTTCACAGCCGCAGATAATGACGCAGCAAACAGAGTATGCGTCATTTCGGAAAGCGGTGCCAGAAAATTGTTCGGAACCACCAATGTCATAGGAATGACCATCAATCTTACGTTGTATGATGTGACGCAGGAACTGCGGATTGTGGGTGTACGGGCAGATGATACGGCAGCACTGTTAAATACCAGTAACGGAGATGTGTCCATTGAATTACCCATCAATATGCTGTCCGCAGCCTATGGCTTTTATCTGGAGGATTTCGATAGTGTTATGATTATCAGTGAGGGGAATGAATATTGCTCCCAGGTAGCCGCAGATGCCATCCGTGTCGTTGAAACCCGGCATAACATCCGGGGAGAGAATCTGATTCAGGTACAGAGCTTTGCAGAGCAGATGGACGAGATCAATTCCATGATGAGCATGGTAACCCTGTTTGTGGTCTTTGTGGCAGCCATCTCCCTTCTGGTAGGCGGTATCGGTGTCATGAATATCATGCTGGTATCTGTGACGGAGCGTACCAGGGAAATCGGTATCCGCAAATCCCTGGGAGCCCGGACTTCCTCCATCCTGGTACAGTTTTTGTCCGAGTCGGCGATTATCACGTTACTGGGAGGAATCGTAGGAATCATACTGGGCGTGGCAGGTGCGGTTGCGGTGTGCGGTGCCATGGGCTTTTCTGCAAGCATTCATTTGTCCACGGTGCTGGGAGCCTCCCTGTTTTCCTCAGCGGTCGGTATTTTCTTCGGACTTTATCCGGCAAAACGCGCGGCAAAGCTAAGTCCTATTGAGGCATTGCGCCACGAATAAAATACACGCGGCAGGGAGAATGCGGAGAGTCTACCTTGCGAATTTTCAGGAAATGTGCGAGAATAAAGCTTATAAACTTATTCTCGCATTTTTTGCTGCGGGACAGAGAAGAGATCGAGATTTGTGTCTGCGTGTACTTGACACAAACTCGTCATGCGCCAAAAGCCTGCGCAGAAATGAGGTTAATCATGAAATTGACACCGGAACAACAGGAAGCATTGGACAAGAAAAAATTACCTTTACAGATTGCAGACAGATTACGTTTGATTTTTTTATTTCTGGCTTTGTTTATCGTTCTGTTTTTATTTTTTGGAATGAAATTCTGGGGAGAGGCAGAGTGGTTTCTTGTTGCCCAGACGAAATTATATAATTTCCTGTTCTGGGATGTGATCTTTATGCTGCTGGCGATTGTAGCAAAGGTAATCTTTACTGCCCGTTATAACCGTTATGTAAAGAGTCTGTAAAAGCAGAACGTTTTGTACTCTTTTTTGTACTTGACGGCAGGACACATTTTATATACAATGTGAAATATCCTGAGCATGATAAAAAAATAACAATTAAAAATCAGGATATGATATTTTGAGAAAGGAAAAGTAAACATGAAAAGAAAAAGCAAAGCGCTTCTTCTGCTTACCGTGTTTACAACACTTACTATTGCACTGGGCGGATGCTCAGGTGATAAGGGCAGTGACAACACTTCTCAGATTACCATCGGTATCGCACAGGATATTGAAGACAGTCTTGACCCTCACAAAGTTGTGGCGGCAGGAACCAAGGAAGTCTTTTTCAATATCTACGAGGGTCTTGTAAAACCCGATAGCGATGGCAATTTTATCCCCGCAGTAGCTAGTGATGTAAAAGTAGCAGAGGATGGAAGTACCTACACCTTTACCTTGCGTGAAGGTATCAAGTTCCATGATGGCAGTCCGGTTACGGTGGAGGATATTAAATATTCCTTAGATCGATGCGCCGATGCCAGCAGTGGAGAACCTCTGGTAGCGGCGTTTTCTAATATTGACAGTGTCAATATTTTAGATGACAAGACCGTACAGGTGGTTTTAAAGGAAGCTGATACCGAGTTCCTTGCCTATATGACAACGGCAATCATCCCGGCATCGAATGCGGATCCTGACACCAACCCGATCGGAACAGGACCTTATAAGTTTGTATCCCGGTCTCCGCAGGAGAACTTCGTGATGGAACGCTTTG
>USSP01000191.1 GCA_900557385.1 uncultured Lachnospiraceae bacterium | reverse complement strand
TAGGCAGTTTCTCCGGCTGGAGCACAGCATTTCCCACAATCTCCGGCTGCTGGATTTCTTCAAAATCATAGACCGGCATAAATTCCAGGGTAGTCACACCTAACTGCTGTAAATAGGGAATCTTTTCCCGGACACCGGCAAAGGTTCCCTTATGTGCCACCTTAGAGGAAACATGCTTGGTAAATCCTCGGGCATGCAAAAGATAACACACTGCATCACTCCAGGGAATCCTGGGCTCTGTATCCTCTCCCCAGTCGAAATCATCCTGATAAATCTGTGCCAGACGACATTCCTCTGTCGGTTCTCCATAGCGTACTTTTCCTGCGCTTTTCCGCATATAGGGGTCAGAAACCAGGGTGTCATCCTGATAAAAACAATAAGAAACCTGAACTGGATTTACCCCCGTCAGTTTTCCGTAAAAAACATTTCCCATACGACAGGCAAATGGGATCCTTCCCAGTTCTCTGCCTGTTTTACCAAACAGTACAATACCACAGGTTTTCTCCGGTTTCAGGCAGGCTGCCACATGGATACCATCACTTTCTTCTATGGCTCCTAAGGGAAAAACCCGGTCTTTTTTCATGACTGCTTTCATCTTTACATTTGCTCCATTCTTATATTAAACCATGTTCCAGACAATAATAGTAAACGCCATCCTCTGCCACATGACCACAGATTTCATCCGCAACCGCTTTTAACTCCAGGGAGGCGTTTTCCATCGCCACACCGGCTCCCACCGCCTGAAGCATCTCAATGTCGTTATTGCCATCCCCAAATGCCATCGCCTCCGATTGATCCAGGTGATAGTACCGCAGCAACTGTTCCACGCCGATACCCTTTCCGCTGTCACCGGGAATCACATCCACAGCCCTGTCCCACCAGGCAGCAAGCTTGGCATTTTTTACCCCCTCTAACAGGCGTACCCGTTCCTCACCGATACAACCAAGCATCATTTGGTAGACCTCCTCCTGTGCAACCTGTTCAAAGTCGTCAGCAACCACCACTTCTTCCTTGGCGATGGCAAAGTAGTCTGCTAAATCCTTGTCTTTTCCGTTGGCTGCTATGCGGTTTCTCGTCGCAATGGAAACCGGGCGGTTCATGGCCGCAGCATTGGCAAGCAGCTGCTTTACATCCTCTGCCGGGATAGGATTGGCGTAAATATCCTCCTTCTGATTATAGCAATAGGAACCATTGAAAGTAAGGAAGGCATCGAACTCCACCCCTTCAAAGCGGGGCACGGTCGTGGGCGTCCTGCCGGTGGCAATGCAAAGCAGGATTCCACGCTCCTGCAGCCGCCGCAGCGTCTCCACTGTCCGCTCCGTGATTTCCTTTTTCTGCATGTCAATCAAGGTTCCATCAATATCAAAAAAGATTATTTTGATTTTATTCATGGTAGTCTCGCTTTCTGTTGTCATCCTTATTAGTTTACCATGATTTAAGTGTACATACAAATGTTTTAAAAAGTAATATACTTTTCCTTCTTTCCTTGCAAAAACCTTACAGTTTCATTACAATAAGGATATCTATCCTATTAATGATTTCACTTAAAATGAGAAAGGATTTAAAAACATGGCAAAGAATAAAGATCTGCGTGAAGAACAGGAAGATGACGAGGAAATGACCGTTGAATTAGACTTGGAGGACGGCACTCGTGTTACCTGTGCAATTGTTACCATCTTAACAGTAAATGAGAAAGATTATATCGTACTTCTCCCCTTAGATGAAAACGGACAGAACGAAGACGGCGAAGTATGGTTCTACGGTTACAGTGAGAACCCGGATGATCCCAACGAGGAACCGGAATTGACCTACATCGATGACGATGAAGAATACGAGGCCGTAGCCGATGCTTTCGATGAGTATCTGGACTCCGTTGAATTTGACGAACTGGTAGAAATGGACGAGGAAGATTCCGAGGAATAACCCTATGAAAAAAAGACATGCTCTCCTTGGGGGAATTGCGTGTATCGGTTCCGTCTGTTTATGCATCCTGCGCTCTCAGGGAATCCCTACCGTCAACGCTGATGCTATTGCCGCATCCTCTGAAGTTGCAGAAGTTGCAGAACCTGCCGGTGCTCCTGCTGTCGCGCCCTCTGAGCCTCTTCCCGCGGAATCCGTTTATGAGCCGGAAACGGAGCCCATAACACCGGCTTTTGAAGAATACGATGTATCCCTTATGGCCGTTGGTGACAATTTGATGCACATGGGCATTGTGAATACCGGGAAGCAGAAGGACGGAACTTACAATTATGATTTTCTGTTTCGCCCTCTCTCCGAGTTTCTGGCACTGGCAGATGTGAAGGTGATTAACCAGGAGACCATTCTGGGCGGTAACGCTCTTGGCTTTTCCGGTTTTCCCAGATTTAATTCTCCTACCCAGGTAGGGGATGCCATTGCCAATGCCGGCTTTAATGTGGTATTGCATGCCACGAATCATGCCGCTGACCAGAATAAGACCGGCATGGTAAACTGTCTGGAATTCTGGAAACAATATCCTGCTGTTACCGTGGCTGGCATTCATGAGGAAAATGACTTCTCTATTCCGGTTATTACCGTAAAGAATGTCACTTTTGCCATATTAAATTACACCTATGGACCTAACGCCGGTACCATCCCCAAGTCTTACCGCAATAATCTGAATCTCCTCTGCGCTTACAATGAGTCCAATGGGCAGATTGACTTTACCGCCTTGAATCCCCGGGTACTGGAAGATATCCGGAGTGTGGACAGGGAAGTGGATTATGTCGTGGTATTCCCCCACTGGGGCACGGAATATCAGAGCGTTCCCTCCTCCTATCAGAAAGAATTTGCCCAGGAAATGACAGAGGCAGGAGCGGATCTCATTATTGGAACCCATCCGCACGTTCCGCAACCGGTAGAATGGATTGACGCTGAAAACGGAAACAAGAGCCTGTGCTACTACTCTCTTGGAAATTATGTTTCCACCCAGAAAAAGGGGCTGTGCATGCTGGAGGAAATGGCATGGGTTTCCATTCATGTGACGGAAAACGGAAGTTTCCTCAATCCCTCAAAAACCGGTGTCATCCCCATGGTATGTCATTATACTTCCGGACCGGTACGCTTAGAACAGGTGTATCTGTTGGAGGATTACTCAGAGGAAAAAGCGAAAACCCACGGCATCCGCAATTACGGTGGTGTCATACTGAAATATGACGACCTCGTAAACTGGAGCCGGGAAATCTTCGGTGACTGGATTTTAAAAAAGGCGGATATTTTTAATCAATCACATTTTTAATGCCAATCATGGTATCATAATCTGCCTGATAAATCACAACACCCTTTCTGGAGTTGGCAGAATGAATAATCTGTCCATTTCCGATATAAAGGGCTACATGGGTGCATTTGCCTCCCTTGCCATAGCAGATAATATCACCAGGCTGTATCTGGCTGTAATCAATGCTCCTGCCATTGCTGCTCAGCTGACCGGACGGAGTTCTGCTTAAGGAATAGCCGAATTCTTTATAAATCAGACTGGTGAAGCCACTGCAGTCTGTGCCTGTGACAAGGGAGCTTCCTCCGTGAACATACCGGTTCCCGAGGAACTGCATGGCATAATTTACGATGGCGGAACGAAGTTCTGCGTTACTGCTATAAGTTCCCACAGGCTCTGTCACCACAATCGTCACATTCTCTGCCACTTCTTGTTCTGTGACATTCTCACGTTCTTCCAGTATCTTTCGTTCTTCCTGTTCTTTCGCCTCTTCCTCCAGAGTTTTGCCATAGACAAATTCTTCAGAGATGGTCACGTACTGGGACGATACATAGCCCTCTTTTCCATCGGTATACTGGACGCGCAGCCATTCTCCCTGGTTCTCTAACAGCTGCACCCTTTCTCCGTTGTCAATGTAGCCAATCCGTTTGGACTCAGTACTTGGCTGTTCCCGCACATTTAACCGGTCAGCAATCACATTGGCATACCGGGTCACATACTGATCAATTACCTCTGCAGCTGCATCTCCATATAAGAAGAACTCTGCTTTGATATAGCCTTCTACATTACCGGAAACAATCTGGAACCAGTCATGATCCTCTCCTGTCACAGAGAGAACCTGGGCTACTGCTCCATTGTAAATCTTTCCAACAATATCACTGTCCGTATTGGGTAAGGAACGTACATTGACATAATTGGAAACCTGGGCAATGGCTAAATCGGCATACTCATTCTCCTCGGTTTCTTCCTGACTTTCTACGGTTTCTTCCGTCTCTGCTTCCAACGTTTCTGTCTCTGTCATTTCCGCTGTCTCATCAGATATATCTTCCGTTTCCCCAGATCCTGTCTGTTTAACCTCACCTCCGG
>USSP01000190.1 GCA_900557385.1 uncultured Lachnospiraceae bacterium | reverse complement strand
GGCTGCAAGGATTTTCTCTAAAACCGGCCTGCCATAAACTTCATCCACATTCGAATCTGTAATCACAGCAAACTTCTTTTTATTTCCAACAAGACCTTCTTTTATGTCCTGAATCATATCATCTATCAGTCCACAGCCAATCTGAACATCATAAGAGTCATCTACCACTTTTTTCAGTGCAACATGAAAATTACTCATATGTCATTTTCTCCTTTGTCATATTCATATTTAGTATACCGTATCTTACCTTTTAGCGCAACTAATCTTATCGCATTTCTTGACATTATTCACAAGAAATGATACCATTTCATAGAATAAGAAAATGATAGAAAAGGCGTCGTTTGCCTATTTCAAAAACATGCGTTAAAGGAGATATTTACTATGTGCGGAATTATTGGATATGTAGGTCTTGATGATGCAAAAAAAGAACTGTTAAAAGGCTTACAGGCATTGGAATATCGTGGCTATGACAGTGCCGGTATTGCCTTAAGCTCCCACGATACGCCGGATGTACAGGTTCTCAAATGTGCCGGAAGAGTAAAGGATTTGAGAAAACGCTGTGAAGGGGAAGGAAGGGAAGAAACCTGCGGAATCGGACATACCAGATGGGCAACCCATGGTGGAGTCTGCGATGAAAATGCTCATCCTCATCAGTTTGGAAAAGTAACCATTGTCCATAACGGAATCATTGAGAACTATAAAGAACTGACGGAGCATTATCATCTGTCATCACTTTTAAAATCCCAGACAGACACAGAAGTAGCAGCGGCCATGCTGGATCATTACTATCAGGGCGACCCTTATGCGGCGATCCGCAAGACGGTACTGAAACTGAAGGGAACCTTTGCACTGGTCATCCTGTTTGCCGATCGTCCGGGAACCATTTATGCTGTCCGCAATGTAAGTCCTATTGTGGCAGCCCGGTGTGATGACGGATGCATTCTGGCATCGGATGTAACGGCACTGTGCCAGTTTACGGACCGTTATTTTGTGGTGCCTGAATTTCATGTATTGGAAATGAATGCGGACGGATTGAAGCTTTATGATTTATCCGGAGACGAGGCACAGCCGGAGTACATGACCGTGGACTGGGATGTGAGCCGGGCAGATAAAGGTGGCTATCCTTTTTATATGGAAAAGGAAATCATGGAACAGCCGGATGCCATCCGACGTACCATTGAGGGAAGAATTGTGGATGGTCTGCCGGATTTTTCGGTGGATCAGGTGCCGGATACATTGCTGACAGAGTGTGAACGGGTTTGTGTCGTTGCCTGTGGTACTGCCATGCATGCAGGTTTGGTGGCACAGTCTCTGATGCAGTCCATTTTGCGGATGCATGTGGATGTGGAGTATGCATCGGAGTTTATGTATGCGGATCCGGTTATTGATGAAAAGACATTGGTGATTGCCATTTCACAGTCCGGGGAGACCATTGATACCCTGGAAGCTTTAAAATATGCCAGAAAGCAGGGAGCCAGAAGCCTGTCCATTATCAATGTAAGAGGCGCTTCCATTGCCAGAGAGAGCGAATATGTACTCTACACCATGGCCGGACCGGAAATCGCGGTGGCAAGCACCAAGGCTTATACCACCCAGCTGGCGGTGCTTTATCTGCTGGTTGGCAGAATGGCATATCTGCGGGGAGCAATGAGCCGGGAAGAAACCGTGGCATTTATGGAAGAAATCAAACGTGTTCCGGAGGTGATGGAGGATGTTCTGACCAGACGCCAGGATATTCACCGCTTTGCCAGAACGATTTTAAATGCCAAGGATGCGTTCATGATCGGACGTGGACTGGATTATTCCATTTTGCTGGAGGGTTCTTTGAAGTTGAAAGAAATCTCCTACATTCATACCGAAGCCTATGCATCGGGAGAATTAAAGCATGGAACCATCGCGCTCATCACGGAGAATACACCGGTGATTGCGGTAGTGACCCAGCGCAGACTTCATGATAAGGAAATGTCCAATATCCGTGAGGTGAAATCCAGAGGAGCTGCCGTGACCCTGTTTATCAAACAGGATTATTATGCACAGGCGGGAGAACAGGACTGGTCCGGAATTTTCACCCTGCCGGATATGCCGGATGTCTTCATGGTCTTTCCGGCATCGGTAGCATTACAACTTTTAGCTTATTATGTGTCCATGGACAAAGGATTAGATGTGGATAAACCGAGAAACCTTGCAAAGGTTGTAACGGTAGAATAAAATAAAGAGAGAAATATACGTTGTAGAAATACAAAGGTATGACAAAGGTGAAAGCGAGGAACAAGCTGTCTGAGTTTGGCAAAAAGAAACACGAAGAGCCTGCCAAACCCACCACGAAGATCTGCCCTTATTGTAAGAGTGAGATTAACATCGAGGCAGTGAAATGTCCGCACTGCACATCGAATCTGTCAAAATAGAAGGAGCCAAATATGTTTGATGTCATTATCGTCGGTTCAGGTCCGGCGGGGCTGTCAGCCGCAGTATATGCCAGACGGGCAGGATTGTCGGCACTGGTACTGGAGAAAAACGCCATGAGTGGCGGTCAGGTACTCACCACCTACGAAGTAGATAATTATCTGGGACTTCCCGGAATCGGCGGCATGGAGCTGGGAACGAAATTCCATGAGCATGCAGCAGGTCTGGGAGCGGAGTTTACCACGGGAATTGTCCGGGCGATTGAGAAAACCGAAGCAGGCTTTAAGATTATTACGACGAAGAAGGAATGGGAAGCAGAAAGTGTCATTCTGGCACCGGGAGCCTCCCATGCCATGCTGAACGTTCCGGGAGAAGAACGCCTGACGGGAAGAGGTGTTTCCTATTGTGCCACCTGTGACGGGGCTTTTTTCCGAGGAAAAACCGTGGCAGTTGCCGGTGGCGGCGATGTGGCAGGAGAGGATGCGATTTTTCTTTCCCGTTTCGTGGAGAAGGTCATTCTCATTCACAGACGGGATACGTTGCGTGCGGCGAAGTCCTTGCAGGAACAGCTTTTCGCACTGCCCAATGTGGAAATTCTCTGGGACAGTGTGGTAACGGAAATCCAAGGGGAAAACCGGGTGGAAAAAATCACCGTGCGCCATCTGAAACAGGACAGTACCGAGGAAATTTCGGTGGACGGTATTTTTATTGCCGTGGGAATCCATCCGGATACCGCTTTCGTGGAAGGACTGGTTCCCATGGATGAACAGGGCTATCTGATAGCCGGAGAGGATGGAGTGACACAGACACCCGGAATCTTTGCAGCAGGAGATGCCAGAACCAAGAAGCTGCGTCAGATTATCACGGCAGTGGCAGACGGAGCCAATGCGGCAATTTCCGTACAGGAATACCTGAATCACGATAGATAAATATTACACAAATATTACAACTATAAATTGTATAAATTGCTAGAACCCTCTGAAATCCTGGGAAAATGCGTGATTGCCATTTCCTGGGATTTCTTGCATTTACTTGACAAGAAATAGGCATAATGCTATATTTATTCACGAATGTAACAAATTTGTAATAAATACAAACCTGATTTTGGAGGCATTATGAGACATCAGAATATAAAGATTGCTGCTATGGCTCTTACTGCAGCAGTTGTTATCACCGGCTTTCCCATGACTGCGAATGCAACAGGACTTTCTTCCGTATTACCTTCTGCAGGCGTAGGGCTGACGGTCAATAATAAAAGTACGACGATGAGTTCCGGAAAGGACAGCAAGAGCTCCTCTTCCACGAAACAGATTACAGCAACGATGGACATTGCAATGATTGATGAGGAAGCCCAGGCACTGGCAGCTGCTCCCACTGTGACGATGACGAAACAGCAGAGAGAGGCGAAAGCCGAGGAAGAGACCTTTAAATCGCTGGTCATTGCCCAGGTCAATAATTATGTAAATGTCAGAGATTTACCCAGCGAGGATGGCAACATCGTAGGTAAGCTCTATGATAAATCCGTAGGTGTCTTCATTGAAGAAGAAAACGGATGGTACAAGATTGAATCCGGTTCTGTAACCGGGTATGTAAAAGGTGAGTACTGTGTAACCGGTGAGGCTGCGGTAGAACTGGCGAAGAAAGTCGGAACCCGTATTGCCACCGTAACCACCACCACCTTAAAGGTAAGAGAACAGCCCAGTACCGATTCCACTGTTTTGGGTCTCGTTCCCATTGAGGACGAACTGCTTGTAACCGAAGAACTGGACGGATGGGTTAAGATCAATATCGAGGAAGGTGACGGATATGTCTCCACAGACTATGTGACCCTTTCCACAGAATTTGTAAAAGCAGAATCCAAGGCGGAAGAAGAAGCCCGCCTGAAGAAAGCGGAAGAGGAGCGAAAGGCAGCAGAGGCAGCGGCGGCCGACCATCTCGCGCAAAAAAAAACTTTCTCCCGGCAATCA
>USSP01000189.1 GCA_900557385.1 uncultured Lachnospiraceae bacterium | reverse complement strand
ATACAAAGCCATTACAGGTTGTAATCACACCATGATAAATCATTAACCAGCCTTCCTCTGTTTTAATGGGAGTCGGTCCAGGACCCACCTTGGTACACTGCCATGCAGATTCGTCTCCCGGAATAGGACTCATCACATGTCTGTGTCTGCCCCAGAATTCCATCTTTACTCCTTCCCACAAAAATATCCATGCTGATGAATCTGCTGTCGCAACGGAATAATGGGCAGTCCTTTTCCAATAATTTTACTCATAACACCTTCTCCTTGTGAAATACAAATGATACTTAAATTATAGCATTATTTCAAATTATTTGGATTTTGTTTAAGCAAACGTTTGGCTTCGTGTTTGAAATCACTGACTTATCCACCCTATTTCCAAAGCGCCCTCCTGCACCCGGAACTTCTCAAAATATCCATTTTCTTTTGGAATCCATTTACTTTCAAATTCTTTTGCCTTTTCTTCACCGTTTCTCTTCCTGATATTTTCCATCTGTTGTTCCGGTGAAAGATGCATAAAAATCCGGAGAGCATATGGATCCTTAAAATAAGGATGCATGCTATAGCTTCCTTCTATAATGTTCAATCTTTTGTACGGAATTTCTTCCCCCTCTAGAAGTGTCATGCTTTGGCAGGAAAAAGGCTGATACAGTACGACCTGTCTCTTTTGCAGCGGTTCCAGTACAGTAGCACGAAAACGTTCATAGTCCACATTTCCGCCAATTTCTTTCATTCTTTCCGGTGTCCGCTGTTCCACCCGCAGGTAAAAATCGTCCATGTGGAACAAGTTGCAGTCAAAGATGTGGGTAAGGTATTCCCCCAGTGTGGTCTTCCCGCTTCCACAGTTTCCATCAATGGCAACCAGAATCGGGGCATCCGTATTCTGTCTTTCCTCCAACAGCTGTCGAATCGCATCAGCTGCCGGTGTAAATCGTATTTTCTTTTCCTCTTTGGGATTCATCCTCCAGCCTTCCGATCCTTTCTTCTTTTAAGAATTTTCTGTCTAATCTCTGTAGGAAGCCTTCATCAGTCCTGCAGCGTACAGCCGGTTAATCAGGGTGGGAATCAAAATCAATTGAACAAGAATTCCGGGAATGGCATTCACAAATGCTCCCATAAAGAATAACTTCCAGGTAAAGCCTGCGCCCATCAGCGCGTAAACCACGGCAGAAACCACGCCCCAGACTGCTCTTCCTGCCAGCATAGCCACAACCAGGACGATATACAAGGATTTCATATCTTTCCTGCTCCGGGATGACAACATACCGGACACCATCCCATAGGTCGCCAGTTCAAATGCCATACAGACCGCCGTCGGAACCATAGCCGGCATTCCGAATAACACGCTTCTGAGTAACGGTGTAAGGAAACCGACCAACAACCCATAAGGGCCTCCGCACAGAAATCCGCACAGTAAAACAGGAATGTGCATAGGGCAAAGCATCTTTCCCACTGTCGGAATATTCATTGTAATGGACGGTAGAACCAGGCCAAGCGCCAACATTAAAGCCGCTACGACCAATTTTTGTACATAGATTGTCTTTTTCATGTCTGTATGCTCCTTTGGTGTCTTTGTCGTTTTTCTTTTCTATCACTATATCATATCTTTTCCCTGTCTACACAAGTTTTTAGTCAAACGTTTGCGCAAAGTTTTCGTTTTTTTGCTCCAAAGTATGCTAAAATAGTCTCAGATTCCATACGCAAACCGTTTGTCTGTTTGCAAATGTATCTCTTTTACTTCCATTTTAAGAAAGGCGCAGGTACCTGCCATGACATTAAAAGATATCGCTAAAGAAGCCGGTGTGTCCATTTCCACCGTTTCCAGAATTATTAACGGGAATTCATCCAATGCCGCCAGTAAAGAAATGCAGGATAAAATATGGAAAATAGCCCGGGCAGGGGGATACATTCCCAATGCGTCCGCCCAGGCTCTCAAGCAACGTGCTCCCCTGAATACATCCCACCATTCCATTGCCTGTGTCTACGCCCGGGCGCAGGACGCCCAGAACGATGCCTTCTTTTCTGCGCTGACCAGAAGCATTGAGCAGGAAGCTTTAAAGGAAGGGTATATTGTCAAATATTCTTTTTCCGCTTTTGATATCCACAATCCCGCAACCCAAAACCAGATTGTAAATAACGAAGTGGACGGTGCCGTCATTCTCGGTCGCTGTGATAAGGAATCGCTGAAATTTATGAAAAATCATTTCCGTAGGATCGTCTACACCGGACTGAACCCCTTGGATGCCACTTACGACCAGGTTATCTGCGACGGTAATGCCGTGGCCTCCGATGCAGTAAAGCACCTCATTTCCCTCGGGCACAAAAGAATCGGCTATATCGGAGAAACGAAAAGTGAAATCCGCTACAATGCCTACTGCAATACCCTGAAAAGTCATCACCTAGTCTGTGACAAAGAGCTTGCCGTCAATGTTCCCGGCTCCTCCGAGGGAGGATATCAAGGAGCAAAGAAGATTCTGCAGCGAGTTTCCGATGTGACAGCAATTTTCTGCATGAATGATATTACAGCCATCGGTGCAATCCGCGCTATCCATGAATGCGGCTACCAAGTTCCCAGAGATATCTCCCTGATTAGTATGGACGACATTGAGATTGCACAGTATGTCTCTCCCATGCTGACCACCATGCATATTCCCATCGAAGAAATGGGAAAAATGACCGCCAAGATCCTGATTGATCGGATCCAGAACGGTCATTCCCTTCCTCTTCATATATCGCTTCCCTATTATCTGGTCAAAAGGGAAAGCTGTCTTTAGTCCAAAAAATCTCAAAGCCGACCCTGCCCTGTTCCTTCACATCATACACGGCCTGGTCGGCGCGTTTCCATTTTTTTCGTTCCATCGTCTCATCTCCCGTTGGGTGTATTCCATCAACGTTGTTCTAGTGCCACTTTACCGCATTTCTCCGGAAGAATCAACTGCCGGTGCAAAAATCCTGCCAAGCTTTTTATGACAGCTGATGTAGGCCGGGATCAGGAAACAGTCTGCCAGAATCCAGGCTGCCGGACTTGCAAAGCAGGCTGCCATAAAACCAAAAACAGGTACCAGGAAAAATCCTACGAAGGCTCTGGCAATCATTTCAAATACACCGGCAAACACAGCAAATTTTGGGAAGCCCATTCCCTGGATCAGGAATCGGACAATATTTACCAGCGCAAGTGGTATAAAAAAGCACACATTGATAATTAGAAAAATTCTCGCCTGCGCCATGATTTCCACTTCGGAAGCATCCAGGAACATCAGCTCCAACGGTGTCGCAAACAAAAACACGATGCCCAGTGCAATCACCGAGTATCCCACACCCAGAATCACGCAGGACTTCAACCCTTGTGAGACACGATCCAACCGTTTCGCTCCTACATTCTGTCCACCATAGGTAGCCATGGTAGAGCCCATCGCATCAAAAGGACAGGCCAGGAATCCATTGATTTTTCCCGCTGCAGTGACTGCCGCCACCACCGAGGAACCCAGTGTATTCACGGCGCTCTGCAGGATGACGCTGCCGATTGCCGTAATGGAATACTGCAGTCCCATGGGAACACCCATGCCACAGAGAATTCCCGCAATGTGACCGTCAAATTTCCAATCATATTTACTCATCTTAAGGATTTCGTATTTCTTGCGCATATAGAATAAACACAGGATACCGGACGCTCCCTGGGAAATCACGGTTGCGTAGGCAGCTCCTTCCACACCGGTATGTAACCCCAGAATAAAGGCAAAATCCAGCGCAATATTTAAGATAGAAGAAAGCACCAGAAAATAAACCGGTGTCTTGGAATCTCCAAGTGATCGAATGATACCGGATAACAGGTTGTACAGATAAGTAACGGGAATCCCTGCAAAAATCACCACAATATAGAGATACGCTCCGTCCAGAATGTTTGCCGGGGTACGCATCCAAATCAGAATGGAACGGCACAATGCCACCGTCACAATGGTCATTACCACCGCAAAGATTGCAGAAATCCAGACGGAATTCGCCACATATTTCCGCATGGAATCATAGTCTTTGGCCCCGAAACGTTGTGCAATGGGAATGGTAAAACCGGCACAGGCTCCCATGCAGAAACCGATAATCAAAAAGTTGATAGAACCGGTAGATCCTACGGCTGCCAATGCATCTACTCCCAGTGTTTTTCCTACAATGACCGTGTCTACCAGAGAATAAAACTGTTGAAACAGCATTCCCAACAGAAGCGGGATAGCAAAACCAATAATAATCCGCATGGGTTTTCCTTGTGTTAAATCTTTAACCATAACAAAAGACCTCCAAATATTGTCACTTTCTCACACAGCAAAAGATGTTTCACTCGCAATATTACCGCAAACACTATCGTTATGCAAACGTTTTTTTCATCGGATTTTAAAAGGAGG
>USSP01000188.1 GCA_900557385.1 uncultured Lachnospiraceae bacterium | reverse complement strand
CACGACAAAATACTGTTCACTCGTGCCTCGTTCCAGCAACAATTACTCCCTAGATATCTTCCTTGGCGATGTAAATCGGACGTTTTTTGACCTCCATATAGGTTTTGGACAGGTATTGACCGATCACGCCCAGGCAAAGCAGCTGTACTCCACTGACCAGAGAAATAATGCACACCAGAGACGGCCAGCCGGAGGTGGGATCTCCAAATACCGATGTCCGCACAATGATCACAATGATCAGCACAAAGGCAAGGATGCAGAACACCACTCCCATGATGGAAGCAAAAGCAAGAGGTGCTGTGGAGAAAGCCGTAATTCCCTCAAAGGAATACATCAACAGCTTCCAGAAATTCCACTTGGTCTGTCCCTTATTCCGCTCTACATTTTCGAATTCCAGCCATTTGGTTTTAAATCCAACCCAGCCATAAATTCCTTTGGTAAAGCGGTTATACTCCGCCATGGACAGAATCGCATCTGCCATCTGACGGGTCATAAGTCGATAATCTCTGGCTCCGTCCATCATTTCCGTCTGGGAAATCTTATTCATCAGTTTATAGAACATCCGTGCAAAGAAGGAACGAATAGGGGGTTCGCCTTTTCTGGTCACACGGCGGGTCGCTACACTGTCATAGCCCTCATCAATACCGGCAAACATTTCCGGCAAAAGAGCCGGAGGATCCTGTAAATCCACATCCATCATGACCACATAGTCGCCCTTTGCTTTCTGCAGTCCCGCGTAGATTCCCGCCTCTTTCCCGAAATTCCGGGAAAAGGAAACAACATGCACACGGCTATCCTCTTTGATCAGTTTTTTTATCTCTTCCAGGGTATGATCCTTGGAACCATCATCAATGTAGATGACTTCCACGTCCAGATCCCTTTTGTCAAAAAAGGGCTGGTTTTTCATCAGTTCATCATAAAAATCCCGGATGTTTTCTTCTTCATTATAGCAGGGAACAATTACACTCAAGAGTTGCATTGCATCTTCTCCTCTGTCCTATTTATTGGCATAGCTTTGCATCGTTATTTACATTCTCGCCTGATCTACATTCTCCCGGAACCAGTCGTAGGCAAGCCGGATACCCTCTTCCAGTTCAACCTTATGGGTCCAGCCCAGGTTATGAAGCTTGGTCACATCGGTAAGCTTACGGGGGGTTCCATCAGGCATTGCGCTGTTCCATACGATTTCACCCTCATAGCCAACCGTCTTTTTCACAGCCTCAGCCAGTTGCTTAATGGTAACCTCCTTACCGGTTCCGATATTCACATGCTGCTCTCCACTGTAGTTTTCCAGTAAAAATACGCAGGCATCTGCCATATCATCTACATATAAAAACTCACGTAAGGGTGAGCCGGTTCCCCACAGTTCTACGGTAGGTGCCTGGTTTACCTTTGCCTCATGGAATTTGCGGATCATTGCCGGCATGACATGGGAGCCCTGCAATTCATAATTGTCATGGGGTCCGTATAAGTTCGTAGGCATGCAGCTGATGAAATCATCCCCATACTGACGCTTGTAGAATTTACACATTTCCAGACCGGAAATCTTTGCGATGGCATAGGCTTCATTGGTCACTTCCAAAGGACCGGTGAGCAGTGCATCCTCCGGGATGGGCTGCGGTGCCATCTTCGGGTAAATACAGGTACTGCCCAGAAACAGTAATTTCTTCACCTTAAAATCATGACAGCATTTGATTACGTTACACTGAATCTGCATATTTTCATAGGCGAACTCTGCCGGTGTCGTATTGTTGGCATTAATTCCACCTACCTTAGCTGCAGCCAGAACCACCACATCCGGTTTCTCGGTTTCAAAGAACGCCCGAACCGCTGCCTGATTGGTGAGATCCAGTTCCTTGTGGGTTCTTCCAATGATATTGGTATAGCCCTTAGACTGAAGGTTGCGGACAATGGCGCTTCCTACCAATCCTCTGTGTCCTGCTACATAAATCTTGTCTGTTTTATTCATTTTCTTTGCCTTTCCTGTTTCTCTCTATTTTCCATTTTCTATTGTTTTTCAGTTTGATTCGGCTTTCTGCCCTTTCCTTACAGGTTCCTTTCCGGTTTCTTTTCCCTTGGCTTTGTCCCGGGCTTATTCACTCCCACGGAAGCCCTCCGCAAGAGTTGTTCCACGCAGGATCACTTCTTTTTTCCGGTCAGAAGAAGGAAATGCATCATACCCCACCCGGTCTCCGGACTGAGGATAGTAAAAAGTAATGCCGCCTGCTTCGTAGCTTTCCACCGGATAGTTGTCATAATCTTTCTGGAAAATCCAATAATCGTTTCTATAATCTGCATTGATCTGGCGTCCCAGGCTTACCGATTTCCATACGGCAAACAAGCATAACAGCGTCAGAAAAACCGGATAGGAAAACCGCTGTACTCGCTCCTGTAAAAAAACATACCCGTTTCCCAGCAGAACCGCAGAACATAATCCGATAAAAATAAAGCCGTAGCGAATCAATGGTGCATTGGTGAGCCAGAACAAAAAGCATGCGCTGCAGGTAGCCTGTAGCAACCAGTTATCCACTTGTGTACGCTTTTTCCGAAAGCATATCCACAAGCCCCAAAGCACTGTCCCTATGACTGTCAGGAAGCTGATGCCTACCAACAGCTTATTTAACCCGGACAGCGCTGTAAACCAGTCCGGAAACCATGTGAGAAAGGATTGACCGGCCAGGGTTGAATCTGTCAGACCTCTGCCATATACTTTAATCTCATTGGCATCAAATCTGGCTGCTCCCGCAGGGATTTTCCAATCAACAGAAAACAGATCCACTGCCGGAAAAGGATAAACCAACCATCCCGATAATATCACATTTCGGATCAAATAGGGAAGTACCGTGACCATTCCCAACAATAAATAACAAAAAATGCCTCGACTGTCTTTACGGCGTAACAGCATTACCGCCGGCTTGCATACCAGCAACAGAATCATCGCCGCAGAAAGCTTCAGGGTTACCGCATAAACACCCAGTACGCAGAGAAGCGCATAGGGAGTCACACTACCCTCTTTGGCTTCCACCAGTCTGCACCAGCGGATCAGGATAAACAGAACCACGATGTTCATAAAATAATCGGATTCCGGAGAAATCATCTGGTTATAAATGGTGGTAAGGTAATAAATCCCCACCAGCATTAGAAAATCCGATACCACAGCACGTCTTCGTTTCCAGAAGTCGGCAATGCAGGTGCAGGTACAAGCCAGTATCCACGCCAGAAAGCCTGACATGGCATGAAAAGACTGTCCTGTCAAAAAAGAAAAGCTGAATAATGCCGTCAGAGAAAAAGCAGCACTGTTGTAAGCCAGCCGATTGTGAAGATTTCCCAGTCCTTTCACAATGCCGTAGCTTTCCAGCCAATGCACACTCTGGGCATGATACAGGCTGGTATCATAATGAATCTCTCCCCGGGAGGCACCATATGCCATAAAGAAAAAGAGGATTCCCCAAACTACCCATTTCCAGACCGGAATCATCCTGCAAAATGTCAGAAGCATCTCGCGGTATCGGCGATGCCCGGTGATGAGCAGTACTACACAGCCTGCCGCCAACAGTGCATTGGCTGCCAGCCCTACCTTATAGAACAGGCTGAAAAACTGGGCATATACCGTCAGCACTGTAATTCCGGCAAAAAGGACGCTGTCCGGATGCCGGAGATGATATCCTGTTTTACGACAAATTGGGGACAGCACGGCAAGTCCCAGAATTCCTGAGACCAGCAGTGCATATCCCCAAATTAATATCAATGAGAGCATTTCGCTTTATATTCCTCACTACTCATTCCGGCAATCTTGCGCATATCGGAGTCCATCATCATGGATACCAGATGTCTGAAGTCTACATCACGTTTCCAGCCTAATGCCTTTTCCGCTTTCTCGCAATTTCCCCAGAGGAATTCCACTTCCGCCGGACGATAGAACTGGGGATTGACATCTACCAGAAGTCTGCCGTTTGCTGCATCGTACCCTTTCTCGTTGACTCCTTCCCCTTCCCAGCGGATTTTGATGCCTACTTCTTCAAAGGCAGCTTCTACAAATTCGCGGACAGTGTGGGTCTCGTTGGTAGCCAGTACATAGTCATCCGGCTTTTCCTGCTGGAGCATGAGCCACATACCTTTTACATAATCGCCCCAGTCACGTTTCGCGTTCATATTTCCAAGGGAAAGCTTCTCCTGCTTTCCGGCCAGGATATTGGCAATCGCCAGGGTAATCTTTCTGGTTACAAAATTCTCACCGCGGCGGGGAGACTCATGGTTGAACAGAATACCATTGCAGGCAAACATGTTGTAGGATTCTCTGTAGTTTACGGTGATCCAGTAAGAATACAGCTTGGCTACACCATAAGGGCTCTTGGGATAAAAAGGAGTCTTCTCGCTCTGTGGCGCAGTCTCCG
>USSP01000187.1 GCA_900557385.1 uncultured Lachnospiraceae bacterium | reverse complement strand
ATATGGAAGGAATCCATAATCTGGATGAAATCATTGAAGTGTCCGATGGCATCATGGTAGCCAGAGGAGATATGGGCGTGGAAATCCCCTTCTCCGAAGTCCCTATTTTACAGAAACGCATGATAAAAAAAGCAGTAATGGCCGGCAAACATGTCATCACGGCAACACAGATGCTGGAGTCTATGATTCATAATCCCAGACCCACCCGGGCAGAAGCTACCGATGTGGCAAATGCCATTTATGATGGAACGACCGGTATTATGCTTTCCGGAGAAAGCGCTGCAGGTCAGTATCCTGTGGAGGCTGTCCGCACCATGGCAGAGCTGGCTGAACGTACAGAGCGGGATATTGACTATAAATCCCGTATGCGTCGTTATGAAGCCGAGTGTGGCGACTGCGATGACATCACCCAGTCTCTTTCCAGAGCAGTGTGCTCTATTGCCATGGAAATCGGGGCGGCAGCAATTCTGCCGGTTACACTTTCCGGGTCCACAGCCAGACAGGTATCACGTTACAAGCCGGATTGTGAAATTATCGGTTGTGCTGTGAAAGCACGGGTCTGCCGGCAGATGAATTTATACTGGGGTGTGACTCCGCTGGAAATCGCAGAGGCGGAAAATACCGATGAGTTATTCGAAATTGCTGTAGAAACGGCATTGAAAAAAGGATATATCAAGAAGGGCGACAAGGTAGTTATCACGGCAGGAATTCCCCTGGGTGTATCCGGAAAGACCAATATGATCAAGGTGATTGAGGCGTAAGCGATGGGGAAAATCATTTACCTGATGGGGAAAAGCTCCACGGGCAAAGATACACTTTTTAAGCGATTACTGGAGAATCCTCCCTGCACACTGCAGACCGTGGTGCCCTATACCACACGTCCTATTCGGGATGGGGAAAAACAGGGGGTAGAATACTTTTTTACAGACGAAGAGGGGTATCAGAAATTAAAAAAAGCTGGCAGGCTGATTGAAGAGAGAGCGTATCATACCTGTCATGGACTATGGCGGTATTTCACAGTAGATGATGGTCAGATAGACCTTTCGGAGGGAAGTTATGCCATGATCGGCACGTTGGAGGCATACGAGAAGCTGAAGATTTATTTTGGCGCAGAGAATTTATGCCCCGTGCTGGTGGAACTGGACGATGGGGAGCGACTGCAAAGAGCCTTAAACAGGGAAAGAATGCAGGAACATCCCAAATTTCAGGAAATGTGTCGAAGATTTCTTGCCGATGCGGAAGATTTCTCCGAGGAGAAAATAGCAGCGGCGGGAATCAACAGACGGTTTTATAATGATGATCTGGAACGTTGTTTTGCGGAAATCCGCGGCTATGTTCTGGAGAGCGTGTGTAATGCACAGGAGATGAACAGGTCAAGTGGAGATTAAAGTGAACCAGGTGGCGAATGCCACACCCATTGAGACGACAACACCTGCAGGCCCCACCGATGATACCTTTAAATTTACACTGATCAGCCATATTGAGGAGCAGGAACTTCAGGAGAAGCTTTCCATGCTCATGGGAGAAATCAAAACCCAGGGAGATCGGTTAGGGAAACATCGGGATATCCGGGACATGAAGAAATACCGTTCTTTAGTGAAAGAATTTTTAAATGAGGTCATCAACCGATCCCATTCTTTCAGCCGTGAGAATTTCCTGGATCGAAGAGGACGGCACCGGGTTTATGGTATTATTCGGTTGATAGATGAAAATCTGGATGAACTGGCGCAGGAACTGGTAAAGGAAGAACAGGATCACCTGGTAATCTTACAGAAAATCGGTGAGATAGAGGGACTCCTGCTGGATATTTTTACATAAGGAACCTGTGGAAGTGAGGAATACAAATGGCTACATTTAAGGACATCATCGGTCAGGAACAGATTAAGGAGCATCTGACCAATGCAATTGAACAGGGAAAAATTTCACATGCTTATGTGATCAATGGCGAACGATTTTCCGGCAAGGAGTTTATAGCCAATGTATTTGCCATGGCACTGCAATGTGAACATCCTGATGGAGTGGAACCTTGTCAGGAATGTCATTCCTGTAAACAGGCGCTTTCGGCTAACCAGCCGGATATTATCCGGGTGACACATGAGAAACCCAATACCATCGGCGTGGATGATATCCGTACCCAGATCAATACGGATATTGCCATTAAACCCTATAGCAGCCCCCGGAAGATTTATATTATCCAGGAGGGGGAAAAGATGACGGCACAGGCACAGAATGCCCTGCTTAAGACCCTGGAGGAGCCGCCGGCTTATGCAGTCATCCTGATTCTTACCACGAACGTGGACGCACTGCTTCCTACGATCCTGAGCCGTTGCGTGGTATTGAATATGAAACCGGTTCGGGATGACCTGGTGAAAAAGTATCTGATGGAAGAACTGCAGATTCCCGATTATAAGGCCAATGTGTGTGTCGCTTTTGCAAGAGGTAATCTGGGAAAGGCAAAACAGCTTGCTTCCAGCGAAGAGTTTGATCATATTAAGGAAGAGGCAGTTTCCATGCTGAAATATGTACAGGACATGGAAATCAATGAAATGCTGGCTGCCGTGAAGAAAATCCAGGAGTATAAATTTGATGTAGACGATTATCTGGATATCCTGGCGATCTGGTATCGGGATGTTTTGCTGTTTAAAGCCACCAATGATGCCAATCATTTGATTTTTAAAGAGGAGATACAGTATATTAAAAAATGTGCAGACAGGTGCGCCTATGAAGGTATTGAAGATATACTGAAGGCACTGGATAAAGCAAAAAGTCGTCTGAAAGCAAATGTCAATTTTGAATTGACAATGGAACTGCTTTTGATGGCGATTAAAGAGAATTCGTGAGGTTGATAGATGATGAAAAAAATAATCGGTGTGCGTTTTCGCACGGCAGGCAAGGTGTACTTTTTTGATCCCGGTAAGTTTACGGTGAAACGGGGAGATCATGTGATCGTAGAAACTGTCCGTGGCATTGAGTATGGTACGGTGGTATCTCCGGCCAAGGAAATAGCGGAGGACAAGCTTACCCAGCCCTTAAAGTCCGTACTGCGTGTGGCAACCGAAAGAGATGATGAACAGGAAAAACAGAACCGGGAGAAGGAAAAGGAAGCCCTTAAGATCTGTCTGGAAAAGATCAGGAAACATGACTTGGAAATGAAGCTGATCGATGCAGAATATACCTTCGACAATAATAAAGTGTTGTTTTATTTTACCGCGGACGGGCGTATTGATTTCAGAGAGCTGGTAAAAGATCTGGCATCGGTATTCCGTACCCGTATTGAACTGCGACAGATCGGCGTCCGGGTAGGTGTGCGTGATGAGACAAAGATTCTGGGAGGAATCGGTATCTGCGGAAGACCGCTTTGCTGTCATTCTTATCTTTCTGAGTTTGCACCGGTTTCTATTAAGATGGCAAAAGAGCAGAACTTATCTTTGAATCCTACCAAGATTTCCGGTGTGTGCGGTCGACTGATGTGTTGCCTGAAAAACGAAGAAGAGACCTATGAGGAATTGAACCGGAAACTTCCCGGCATAGGAGATCATGTGACGACTGATGACAATATGAAAGGGGAAGTACACAGCGTGAATGTGTTGCGCCAGACCGTTAAGGTTCTGGTGGAAACAGGAGATGAGAAGGAGCTGAAGGAATATCGGGTAGATCAGCTTCGGTTCAATCGTAAGCGCCATAAGAGTCAAAAGAACGATCAGCGTAACAATAACCAGGAAGAAAAAGAACTGGAAAAATTGGAAAAGCTGGAGAAACAGGAAGGAAAGTCAAAACTCGATGACAATTAAACTCAAAGAGGGCGAGCGGCTGGATGATTTGCAGCGTAATGGTTTTCAGATCATCCAAAATCCGGGGAGGTTCTGTTTCGGAATGGATGCAGTTCTTCTCAGCGGATTCTCCAGAGCACAGGAGGGAGACAAGGTACTGGATCTGGGAACAGGAACAGGAATTATTCCCATTCTGATGGCGGCGAAGACAAGGGCGGAACATTTTACTGCTTTGGAAATCCAGGAGGAAAGTGCGGACATGGCTCGTCGAAGAGTACTCCTGAATGGTCTGGAGTCTCAAATTGACATTGTACAAGGTGATATGAAAGAGGCAGAGAATTTTTTTAAGGCTGCCTCTTTTGATGTAGTTACCTGTAATCCTCCTTATATGATCGGTCAGCACGGCATTGCCAATCCAGAGGAGCCGAAAGCCATTGCAAGGCATGAGATTTGCTGCACATTGGAGGATGTGGTGCGGGTCACAGCGAAGCTGCTTCGTCCCGGCGGCAATTTTTTTATGGTACACAGACCTTTCCGGCTGGCAGAGATCATGACAGTGTTGACGAAATATAAGCTGGAGCCCAAACGGATGCAGCTGGTACATCCTTATATTGACAGAGAACCCAATATGGTGTTGATCG
>USSP01000186.1 GCA_900557385.1 uncultured Lachnospiraceae bacterium | reverse complement strand
TTGGTTTTATCATGATGGGTTCTGACAAGCGCAAGGCAATTAAGCATGCCTGGAGAACCCCGGAAGCCGTTCTTTTTCTGCCTGCACTTCTGGGTGGCTGTATTGGTTCCATTCTGGGAATGCACGTTTTCCATCATAAAACAAAGCACTGGTATTTTCGCTATGGTCTTCCGCTGATTTTATTACTTCAGCTCACCATCCTTATCCTGCTTCTGCGCTCCCCTATTCAGTTCATTACTTTGTAGATAAGAAGGATACACCTATGCATGTAGCAATATGTGACGACAATATCGCAGAAAGAAAGCAAATGGAGCGACTGTTGGGCCGGCTCTCCGACAAGGTGGCTGTTACTTCGGAGCCGCTTTATATTGATTCCTTTGGGAATCCGGAAGCAATGCTGGCAGCTCAGCTGCATTACAGTGTCTATTTTATTGATCTGGTTCATTCCCGGCTGGGCGGTCAGGAGATCAATGGCTATGAAATGGCACAGAAATTGTTGGATTCCGGCATTGAAACCACCATCTATCTTTGCTGCGGTGAGATTGACTACCGTCAAACCGACTTACAGCCTCACATGTTCTGCATCGACAAGCCTATTTCTCCTGCTGCCCTGGAAGAAGCCATTGCCAATGTGGCAAAAGAAACGGCCGACATGACACCTCGCATCACCCTTCGTGGCGTAACCGATGGAACACATTATGTAAAAATGGAAGATATCGTATACTGTCAGCAGGACAAGGAAGAACATACACTGTTCCACTTCACAGATGGCAGTACCCTTTTGTCCTGTGATAATGTGTGCAATCTTTTCATGTATTTATTTCCAAAATATCCCAACCTGTACGTATTATCCGCGAAGCTTTTGATTAACAGCCAGCATCTGCGCAAGGCTTCCTGGACTTCCATCACCTTCGACACCGGCGAAACCATCAAAACAGGCATACCTGCTTCCAGATATGCCTTCAATGCCCTGCGGGGACGCGGGCGTCGCTATAAATTTTCATTGTAATTGGCACTGCCGCCTATTGCTACACCGTAACAATAATTCCTCCATCATTGGCATAGAGCGTACTGAGTCCTCCCATATCCATGATGAGAATCTCAGCAAAGGTCATCTTTGCCGTCAATAAATCCTTCATTTCTTCTGCTCTTGCCTTGCAATTGCAGTGGGTGATGATCAGTCTCCTTTGGGAACTGTCTTTCACCTCCTGGCTTATGATCTGTGCAAGCTGGTTTAATGCTTTTCTTGTGCCGATTGCCTTTGCGCGTTCCACAATACTTCCATAATCCCCTGCCATTACCGGCTTGATGGACAGCTTGGAAGCTACCATGGCTTTTAAGCCTGACAGTCTGCCGTTTTTTCTCAAGGTTTCCAGATTATCCAGTACAAAATAAGTCTTCAGTTCTTCTTTCAGCTGTTCCAGTCTCTCTACAATCTGGTCAAAGCTTAAGTCTCCCTGTTCCTCCAATTCTCGGGCAAGCAAGGCATATTGACATTCTCCGCCACTGGCGGATTCGGAATCGCAGATATAAATATCCTTGGGCGCATCCTCATGCTCCTCCAGATACATGGTGCGGGCCAGCACCGCACTGTTGTAGGAACCGCTTAATTTAGAGGATAGCGTCACGACATAAATATGCTCTGCTTCCCCTTCAAAGCTTTCGGCAAAGCGAAGAGGGGACGGACAGGAGGACTTTGCACACTCCTCTGATTCTGCAACCCGACGCAGGAAGTCTTTCTGGTCGAAATTCTCATCGTCCTCAATCATATATTCACCCACCTGCAAACCCAGGGGAATGCTTTCAAAATGCGGATCCTTTTTCCACTCCGGGGGAAGCTCACAACAACTGTCCACTACAATTTTATAGCGCATAATCTTTTACCTCTAACTGTATTATCTGGTTTTTAATACTACTTATAATAGCACATCATGCAATTTCTGTAAAGAGACTGCAAGAACTTATTGCGTGATGCTTGATACCTGGCATATAATAAAAATATTGACTCGTACCTGCATTTTCAGGCTTGCAGGTCACAGAAAGGCACGGTTCTTAAATGATTGCTTTACAGATGAAATCCGTTAAAAATTTTATGGCGAAGTTTCTGGCTTCCGATACCTTTGAGTTCTTTCTCCTGGAGGAAGCAGTGATCACCACTTCCACCGTTTTTTCCATCGATGGACATCAGGTGCGTGATTTTTATACAAAAAAAGACAGGGAAGAGCCTTCCATCCGCCCTTACGATTTCATCGAATGGGAAAAAATGCGAGATCTGGTTTTCTCCTTAATCAAGGGCAAGCATACCCCTGTAAATTTCAAATTCGTACTCCATGTGAAACCGGAGCATGTTGCTTCCATTCTGGAAAAAGGAGACACTGCTGTCACACCGGAGCAGATTCGCGCTTTCGTGCTCACCGTAAAATATGACGGCAGTAATCTGACGCTGATCACAGCTACTGCTGCTCACAGCTTCCTGATGGACAAAACGCCGGACAACCTGTGGGATCAGGCTATCCGGCGCTTTATGGACAGAACTGGACTGGAATACGAGGAAATCTGATCTCAGTCTTCCTCCCAATCCTCTTCTTCCTCATATTCATTTTCTTTTTGCTGTCTCCGGCTCCGGCGGATACAAAACCGAAGCAGTCTGCACACCCCGTGATAAATGGCGCGCAGGATGGCAAAGACGAGGAACATAAACAAAAATCCCAGTATCCCGTATTCCACATCTTCAAAATCCATAACGCCAGTGTGCGTAATTCCCTGTCCGATCTCAATGGAAAAAGTAATGACCAGAACCAGCGTAAATACATAAATCCATGCAATCACCAGCACATGCTTTCTAGCCAGTGCTTTAAATAATGGATAAACTACAAACACCATGGCAATTCCCACCAGCCCGATGACGATAAAATGCAGTTCTTTATCTGTAAAGCTCTGCTCATACGCATCGTTCCATGTCATAATGTTATTATGTACGCGGGCTATCCAGCCCACGATGGCATATAAAAATTCTTTCATCTTCCTTATCCCGGTTCTATTTCATTTTGGGTTTAAAGACCAAACTTGCCAGATATGCAAAGACCAATGCTGCTGCACATCCTACTGCACCGTTTTTGAAGCCTCCCTGGAAAAGTCCGATAAATCCTTTTTCCTCTACAGCTTCCTTTACCCCCTTCATCAGGATATTTCCATATCCCAGGAGCGGAACACTGGCTCCAGCTCCGGCATAATCCTGTAACGGTTCGTATAAGCCGAAGAAACTGATGACACATCCGGTCACCACCAGAAGCACCATAATCCGCCCCGGTAAAAGCTTCGTCTTTTCCATCAGAATCTGTACGATCACGCAAATCAGTCCGCCTACCCAAAACGCATTGAGATAATCCATTCTGCACACACCTTTCTTTTCCGTGCCGTCAGCTTTCACGACTGCACTTTTTATGTAGTATGTGACAGAACTTTCCAACTTATACCGATTCTGCTTTTTTCTTTTTTTCAGGAAGCTGTGCCAGAATAATTGCAATAAATACAATGATACAGCCCAAAAGCTCCCGCCCGGAAAGTGCCTGCCCCAGGATTACCCATCCGGCTAACATGGAGATCACGGATTCCAGACTTAAAATCAAAGAGGCGATGGCAGGATCCATATCCTTCTGCCCCAGGATCTGCAGGGTATATGCCACGCCACAGGACATGACTCCGGCATAAAGAATCGGCATCCATCCCTGTAAAATACTACTCATCCGAGGCTGTTCAAACAATAACGTTCCTACTCCGCAAATCACTGCACTGGTTAAAAACTGTATGCAGGAAAGCTGCACCCCGTCTGCCAATGGTGAAAAATGGTCAATAATCAAAATATGAAAGGAAAACAGCACGGCACAAATCAATACCAGTCCATCTCCCAATTGCAGAGAAAAGCTCTCTGTCATACATAACAGATAAAAGCCTGCCAATGCCAGCAGTGCTGCTACCACACATTTCCCGGAAGGTTTCTTACGGAAAAAGATTCCCAGAAGAGGAACGATGATAATATACAAGGCTGTAATAAACCCTGCTTTACCCACCGTTGTGTACATAATTCCGGTCTGTTGGAACATACTGGCGGAGGATAATGCCAAGCCGCAGCAGATTCCACCAAGGATTGTCACCTTCCGATTGGTCTGGAAGGTCTGTCTGTTTTTCATGCAGAAAGGAAGCAAAATCAGTCCTCCCAGAAGGAAACGACAGGCATTGAATGTCCAGGGACCCACATAATCCATTCCAACGCTCTGTGCTACAAATGCCACACCCCAAATCAATGCGGCTAAAAACAGGAGCAAGGGACTTTTTCTGCTGCTATGCCGGCTCATCTTTGTTTTCCTCCTACCTGCTGCGCAATGCGTGCTACCAGTTCCCTGACTCGTTGACCATCGCAGTC